>CALGXU010000494.1 GCA_937935205.1 uncultured Rothia sp. | reverse complement strand
GCACGGAAATTTCGACGGCCAGGGCGCCGCGGCGTACGGACTCAGCGTAGGCGTAGGCGGTGTGCTCGGGGCTGATGTTGCCCGCGCCGCGGTGTGCGATGAAGAATTCATCGGTCTTGTACAGCAGCTGGTGCGCGGGGGATCCGCTGCGCACGGCGGCAAGCTGTGCGGTCGTGTTGGCGGCTGCGTGGGCCTCACCGGTCTGCAGCGCGAGGGCTGCGGGCACGAGTGCGGAGGCACCGAGGAAGCCGCGGCGGCTCATCTTCTTGGTGGTGTTCGAGAGTACGGTCACCGTAGTGGTCCTTTTTTCTGTAGTGAGTTGAGCGTTATGTGTGTGGTTGGGTTCAAAGTTTCCGTTAATAGCTGAGATGCCGGAATCTCTCAACTCAAACTGTAACTCTAAGTAGAATAACGATTTTTTATCGTTTCTTCACGGGTATTTAGGGATTCTGGGGTACCATGCACACCTCCTTTTTACCCTCGGCACAAGGGGCGGTTGGGCATTTCACCTTTTCCGCCGCTTTTCGGGTTTAACACCCCGGGGTCGTTAAAAAATTTCTCGAATAACGAAAAAGGCCGCGTTCTAGACTCGTGCGAGCCTGCAGAACGCGGCCTTTCGTGCAATCACTGCACGAGGCCTTCACCCAACGTAGGGGCCTCGATTACTTCTTGGTAGCCTGGGCCACGCGGTCACCGGCGTTGACGGGGCGGCGTGCCTCGGAGTCCTTCGAGATGTTGAACTTGGCGGTGTTGGTGATCATCACCATGGTTTCCTTGGAGGGGATACGACCCTCGATGGCTGCCCAGTCCACCTCGATGATGGGGGCGCCTGCCTCCACCTTGTCGCCCACGTTTGCAATCTTGGTGAAGCCCTCGCCGCCGAGCTCAACGGTGTCGATACCGATGTGCACGAGCACCTCACCGCCGTTGTCGGTGCGGAGCATGAAGGCGTGCAGGGTGTCCTGAATCAGGGCGATGGTGCCCGCAACGGGGGCAACGAT
>CALGXU010000493.1 GCA_937935205.1 uncultured Rothia sp. | reverse complement strand
ACCGCATTACGATTCAGTTCTGCGGTTCGAAGAAGTCGCTGGCGGCTGGCCTGCCGATGGCGATCATTATTTTTGGTGCGGGCTCGCTGGGTCTGATGATGCTGCCGATCATGATTTTCCATCAGGTTCAGTTGATGATTTGTACCTGGCTTGCGGGCCGCTATGCGCGCCTGGATGTGGTGGGTGCCGCCTCCGCGAAGGAAGTTCAGTAGGGGCTTGAACCCTGTTTGTTGGGGGTTGTTCGTTGGGGTCTCTGGTGGGCGCCTGTTAGAAGTGCCTGCGGGGTGCTCTGATGGGTGCCCGGTGGGCGCTATCTCGGGGTCTCTGAGCCTGTGAGATAACCCTCTGATGAGGGGTTTTAATGGGTTCTTTGGGTCTAGTTGACCCGTCTACAAAGTGATATTGCGCGCTTCAGCAAAAATTCCCCTGACTAGTGCATATGCGTGCAAAATGTGGTATTTGTACTGGTCAGTTGGTTTTCTGTGGGTTATGTGCACTCTATTGCATCAAAGTGACCGGCGAGACAATCAACACTATCGGGTGTTGAGGGGCGAAAAAGCCCCAATTTTGCCCTAGAATGTTTTGTCGTGGGTTAGACAGATTTGCATCTTACATGCAAGAATTTATGACTCACACGGGAATGGTTGAGATTCACTCCCTCACACCACCCACGAGCGCTGATGCAGCGGATTCACTCCCCGCCCGCATCCCACACCGGAAAGAGACTCACTCACTCAACCGGAAGGAAGCTCAAAATCACCTATTCACTCAAACACAACTGGATACACTCAGCTTAATGACGCGCTTAGATTCTATCTATGCGCTAATCGCTGTACTGTATCCGCCAAGAAAGAGGACACACCATGGCTACCATCATGAGCGTGAACGTATGCGATTCCAAGTACAACGCTGACCCCACCGGCGTACGAGACTCCACTAGCGCTATCCAGAAGGCTATCGATGACGTTGCTGCGCAGGGCGGCGGCTCCGTGGAGATTCCCGGCGGTATGTACCGCGTCTCCTACCCCTTCATCGAAATGAAGCACCGCGTCGAGATTTTCGGCCACGGTCAGGCAACCCGAATCGTCGCTTTCACTGACAAGAGCATCCCGTCGTCTAAGAACGGTAGCTACGAATGCACCGGCGTTTTCCATACCGGTAGCTACACCACCCCCATGAGCGGTGGCACCAACCAGAACAAGCCCATGCGTATGGGCGTGCGTGATCTGTTCATCCGCACCAACAAGTACAACCTGCCGCTGGATTCTAAGAGCAACCAGATTTTCCTGGAGAAGCACACCCAGCCCGTCGACAACGTTGCAGGCGTCATCTTCCACACCCGCATTGCGGACGCTAACCCCGGCGAGCCGGACGCAGTGCCCACCCTGTCCAACATCGAAATCTGGGACACCGCTATCGGCGTTGCGATCCTGGGCCTGGACGACCAGGGCATGAAGATTGACAAGATCCGCATCCGCCAGACCCTGCGCCAGGGCCTGCTGGTCGGCAAGCCCGTGGGCCACCCGCTGCGCGCTCGCGAGGGTGATACCCCCGGCGCGGCAGATAACAAGTTCTCCATGATTGACGTCTCCGACGCCAACATGAGCTTCGGCACCTTCGCCGGCATCGAGATTTACACCTCCCAGTCGAAGTTCGAGCTGTCGACCAGCTGGTTCAACAAGCGCAACCAGGGTAAGAACGCCCTGTACGAGGTGAAGACCCGCCACGTGGGTGCGGGCTGGTTCATTCAGGGCACCCGCAACATGTTCATTGGCTGCACCGCCCAGGAGAACGCCGGTCACGGCTGGCTCGTGGAGTGGGGTAACAACCAGTTCATTGGCTGCCTGGGTGAGTCTTCCAGCTTCCAGGATGCTGTTACCGGCGCCGCTAAGGGTGACGAGGCGGCGAACTGGTACATTGGCCGTAACGCACGCGGTAGCCGTTTTGTGGCTCCCCGCTCGCACAACCCTTACAGCTGGGCGAAGGCTTCCCTGTACGGTTTCTACATTGAGAACAACATTCGCGATATGCACATTACGACTGCGTCTGCGAAGGATGACCGTATTGGTGAGAACAACATGGTCGGCCGCCGCGTTCACGTGACCGGCGCTATGGGCGATAACGTACTCATCGAGGTGGATCATATTCGCCATGCGACTTTCGCGCCGAAGCAGCTGGAGAAGCGCGGCAACGGCGTGTTCATGGGCTAACCCTCACGGGTTAGGCTCTGCGAGCTGAGGCTCGTGATCACAAAATCTTAAAGCGCATACGCCTGAGGGGCGGGGAGTAATCCCCGCCCCTCAAGCGCTTAAATACCCAGCCCGATGC
>CALGXU010000492.1 GCA_937935205.1 uncultured Rothia sp. | reverse complement strand
GAGCCACTCGTCTGTGAGGTTCGCGAGCGAGTACACTCCGCCGAGGCGTACGGCGGGCTGGTGTCCGTCGCGGAATTGTTCGAGGGCGTGCGTGTAGCGTTCGTGCCGCCCGGCCTGCTGGGTGCGCGCCGGGGTGTTTTTGCGTTGCCGTAGCGCGGTTAAGAGTTTGTTGAGGTTCATGGCGGTGTGCCCTTCCTGCTCCGGTGCTGGCTTATAACCAGCATAGGGGAGGACCCCACCCTGGCGCGCTCGCACTGGTTAAAAGAAGAAGCCCCGCCTGTGTGAGATACACAGGCGGGGCTTCTCTACTGGACCTTATTTGAAAGGTTTTCTTCGTTCTCTCCCAGAATCTTCCATTTGCTTTGCAGGCTCACTTATATCGTTTGAATCGGGATCGAAAAGTATCGTACTGAGAGGTATCATGAATGGCTTACCGAGGAGTGTAGCTGTTCCAAGGTTGATAGGTTTACTCCTTGTGGTGACTGAGAAATTGTAATCATGCGGATTCATCGCTGCGGAGAATCGAGCGTGCCAACACATGGCAGTGAAAATCGGCTCACAGTCTGTGAAGGTTGCTTTGTGGAATCCAACACCACCTTTGAAAGTAGCCTCGACAAAATCTGCGTTGTTTGTGAAAGTTGCCCCTCCAAATTTGGCCTCACCGGTGAAGATTACGTTGTGGAAGCTAACACCACCTGTGAATGTCGTCTCGTTGAAGTTAGCCTCATGAGCAAAATTTGCGCCCATAAAGTTTGCTTTACAAAGGAATTCTGCATTATTGAAATCTGCATCACCGGTGAAGGTTACGCGGCTGAAATCCTTGACATTGATGAAAGGCGTAGCTCCGATAAATTTTGCCTCCCCAGTGAAAACCGCCCCGCTGAAGTCCGCATTATCAATGAATGTCGCATCGATGAAGTTAGCGTCATGGGTGAAATTCGTCCCGCTAAAATCTGCATTGCAGGTGAAAGTTACACGGGAGAATTCAGCCTTAGCATGGAACTTTGCGGAAGAGAAATTACCTTTCTCAATTGTAAGGTCATTGAGGGGATAGAAAATTGGTGCTCGACTGAAATCGAAATCAAAGTCACTCCACGTTCCTGAAATAACCTTGAGTATTTTTCCCAAGTCATATATATAGCCCGACTCTTTCTTGATGAAGGTGCTACTGCGCTTGCTCATCTCAACGAAGATAGCGCGGCGTACGTCCTGTTCTTCGTGGAATTTTGCATAGCCTGTGGTGGTATTTTTAGGCTTTTCGTATTCTTCAGAATCTTTGAAGCGATTAAGTAGGGCCCGGAGCCTTGAAGACTCTTCTTCACTGAGTTTCTCGGATTCTGTTTTCTGGAGGTCCTCTAGCTCCTTGCGAGCTTCGTATTCTTCAATTTTCTCTGCCAAAGGGAAGGGTGAACGAATGTAAGAGCAGAGGTTGTTAATAATAATCTGCCCTTCTTTGATTCTGGTTTCTCTGTCCATATTATCGTCGTCTAGCCACTCATCTACAAGGCCTACAAGGGCATACACCCCACCAAGGCGAACAGATGCATTCGAGTTTGACAGCTTATCAACCGCTACAATATAACGGTCGCGGCGAGCTGCATGCACCTGACGAATATGGTCCTGACTATTTTTTCGATTTGTTTCAATTAAGCCAAGGATAGCAATAATTCCACCCGTGATATACAGCAGGTGAAGTCGTAAATCGGAAGTCGATTTTTGTTCTGACTCCGAACCTTTATTGCCAGTAGACGAGGATGTAGAGGCTGGAGTTTCTTGTGTTTTTCCTGTGTTTTCTTTGGTGATATTTTGTTGCGCGTTGGTATATCCGGGCTCTCTAAACCAACTTGTATAACTTGGTATTAATAAAGCTGATGATGCACCAATGATTGCAAGGCTGGCCAATGTGAATATGAAATATTTACTTGTTAAACCGGAAATAAATTTCTGGAAAATTGTAATAATCTTTTTGTGAAATATTATTAGAGTAAGTATGAATGTTATCAATATTGAAATTCCGAGTGACTTGTTCTCAATTATAAAAAATTCAAGTACTGCGGTTATTTTGCCTGCTATCTCTTTCCAATATTCTGTAATTGTTAAAGAGGCAGGGAAGGATAGGGCTATTGCAAATATCCTTATGAGCCATTTATTTCGAAATATTGAGCGCATAACTCGCGAGACTGCAACTCTGCACTGCTGTATATGGTGAACCGCTTTTTTTGCTGCGATGGACAGGAAGTTCTTGGTAGTTTTTTTATTTCCCTTTTCTGCGGAGTTTATGTGAAGAGTGGTAGGACAGGGAGGCTCTTTTGATAAGTAGATAATTAAATCAGTTAGTGCAAATATGAGGGTTGTGAATGTCGCAAAGAAAACGCATATATTAAAAATGTTATCCGTACGGAAAGATGGGGCGACCAGAAGGCTAATAATTATTAAAATAAAAAGTAGGCTGAATCTTGGGAAATTCGGTGATTTGGGTGTTTCTTGGCGATTGCTACCGTTGGTGGGTGGCACGAAGGTCTCCTGTCTACTTTGAGAGGATATGGTCGTAACCAGCATACGGCAGGCGAGCAGCCTCAAGCCACAGGTGAAGGTTGAAGAATTACGGGTCGGACAAGCGGAGATGTCTCCATAAAGTGAGCGATGGAGCTTGCAGATTGGTTCTCCATATATAAGAGGGGTGAATCTCTGAGATCTCAGGCGGGCGCCTGCGGCTGTGGTATCCGCAAGAAGTGCGCCTCCAGCAACGCTGCCAGAGGCCTAGCCTTCAGGCCTAGCCTCCAGGCCCAAAAATCGCCCCGCACGCCCTATGTAAGGTCCACCCAGACCACCTTCCGGCACCTCTGGCACCCCAATTTTTGGGTTTTTCGACCCCCTTTTTTAAAGATTTTTAAAAATTATTTCGCCCCGAGCGCCCGGGACTA
>CALGXU010000491.1 GCA_937935205.1 uncultured Rothia sp. | reverse complement strand
CCTGGGCATCAAGGCCCGCACCCCCTGGCAGCTGGCCGAACGGGGCGTGCGCGTCCACGTCCTGCCGCAGTCGGCGACCCTCGCCGAGGTCCTGGCCCTGCACCCCGACGGCGTGTTCTTCTCCAACGGCCCCGGTGACCCGGCAACCGCTGACGAGCAGGTTGAGCTGCTGCAGGGCGTGCTGCGTAAGGGCACCCCGTTCTTCGGCATCTGCTTCGGTAACCAGCTGCTCGGCCGCGCCCTGGGCTTCGGCACCTACAAGCTGCCCTTCGGCCACCGCGGCATCAACCAGCCGGTCATGGATAAGACCACCGGCAAGGTTGAAATCACCGCCCAGAACCACGGCTTCGCTGTGGACGCGCCGATTGGCGACTATGTGACCGCACCGAACGCTGAGTTCGGTCAGGTCATGGTCTCCCACGTGGGTCTGAACGACAACGTGGTTGAGGGCCTGACCTGTAAGGACATCCCCGCGTTCTCCGTGCAGTACCACCCCGAGGCTGCTGCGGGCCCGCACGATTCCGCCTACCTGTTTGACCGTTTCATCGACCTGATGGTCGCAACCAAGACTGCAAAGGAAGCATAAATGCCTCGTCGTACTGACCTTAATAGCGTCCTCGTCATCGGTTCCGGCCCCATCGTCATCGGTCAGGCAGCGGAATTCGACTACTCCGGCACTCAGGCGCTGCGCGTGCTGAAGGAGGAGGGCGTGCGCGTCATCCTCGTGAACTCGAACCCGGCAACCATCATGACCGACCCCGAGTTCGCGGACGCCACCTACATTGAACCCATCACCCCCGAGGTGATTGAGAAGATCATCGCGAAGGAAAAGCCCGACGCTATCCTGCCGACCCTGGGCGGCCAGACCGCACTGAACGCGGCAATCTCCCTGGATGAGCGCGGTGTGCTCGCCAAGTACAATGTTGAGCTCATCGGCGCGAACATTGAGGCGATTAACCTCGGTGAGGACCGTGAAGCGTTCAAGGGCGTGGTGGAGCGCGCCGGCGGCGAGTCTGCACGCTCGGTGATTGTTCACTCCATGCCGGAGGCGCTGGAAGCCGCTAAGGAGCTGGGCTACCCGATGGTGGTCCGCCCCTCCTTCACCATGGGCGGTCTCGGCTCGGGTATGGCGTACAACGAGGAAGACCTCTACCGTATTGCCGGTGCCGGTATTCAGTACTCGCCGACCAGCGAGGTCCTGCTGGAGGAGTCTATCCTCGGCTGGAAGGAATACGAGCTGGAGATGATGCGTGACACCAACGACAACGTCGTGGTCGTCTGCTCCATCGAAAACTTCGACCCCGTGGGCGTGCACACCGGTGACTCCATCACCGTGGCACCCGCGCTGACCCTGACCGACCGTGAGTTCCAGAAGCTGCGCGACATCGCGATTAACGTGATTCGTGAGGTTGGCGTGGACACCGGTGGCTGCAACATCCAGTTCGCTATCGACCCGAAGACCGGCCGCATCATCGTCATTGAGATGAACCCGCGCGTGTCTCGTTCCTCGGCGCTCGCGTCGAAGGCTACCGGCTTCCCGATCGCTAAAATTGCGACCAAGCTGTCGCTGGGCTACACCCTGGATGAGATTCCGAACGACATCACCCAGAAGACCCCGGCCTCCTTCGAGCCGACCCTGGACTACGTGGTTGTGAAGGTTCCGCGCTTCGCGTTTGAGAAGTTCCCGGCTGCTGACCCGACCCTGACCACCACCATGAAGAGTGTTGGCGAGGCTATGGCTCTGGGCCGTAACTTCACTGAGGCTCTGCAGAAGGCGATGCGTTCGCTGGAGCAGAAGGGTGCGTCCTTCTCGTTCAAGCCGCTGTCGCTGTCTGAGGCTGAGCTGGCTGAACTGATTGAGAAGACGAAGGTTCCGACCACCCAGCGTATCTACCAGGTTCAGCAGGCTCTGCTGGCTGGCGCTACCGTGGAGCAGCTGCACGAGGCGACCAAGATTGACCCGTGGTTCCTGGATCAGCT
>CALGXU010000490.1 GCA_937935205.1 uncultured Rothia sp. | reverse complement strand
AGAACGCGGGCTGCGTGACCTACCTGGAGACTTACGTCTTCCGTTCCAAGGTTGCGGAGGCTCTGCGTGAGCGCCGCGCCATCACCGTTCTGCATGAGCTGGCCCACATGTGGTTCGGCGACCTGGTCACCATGAAGTGGTGGAACGACCTGTGGCTGAACGAGTCTTTCGCGGAGTTCATGTCTACCCTGGCCGCCGCGGAGAACACCCGCTATGCCAAGGAGGCGTGGGCTACCTTCTCCGCTTCGGAGAAGACCTGGGCCTACCGTCAGGATCAGCTGTCCTCGACCCACCCGATTGTGGCCGAGATTCGCGACCTCGCCGATGTTCAGGTGAACTTCGACGGCATCACCTACGCAAAGGGCGCTTCGGTGCTGCGTCAGATGGTGGCGTGGGTTGGCCAGGAGAACTTCATGGCTGCGCTGAAGGTGTACTTCGATAAGCACAGCTGGGGCAACACCGTTCTGGACGACCTGCTGGTTGAGTTGGAACGCACCTCCGGCCGTGACGTGCGTGCGTGGAGCGCTAAGTGGCTTGAGACTGCTGGCGTGAACACTCTGGCTGTTGAGGTTGAGAACGACGAGGCCGGCAACATTTCTTCGTTGGGTATTCGTCAGTCCTACGCTGAGGGCTTCGAGACTCTGCGCCCGCACCGTGCGGTGATTGGTTTCTACAACCTGGTGGACGGCAAGCTGACCCGCACCGACCGCATCGAGCTGGACATTGACGGCGAGCTGACCGTGGTTGAGGAGGCTCTCGGTAAGAAGCGCCCCGACCTGCTGCTGCTGAACGATGAGGACCTGGCGTACGCAAAGATTCGCCTGGATGAGCGTTCCATTGAGACCGCTATCAAGCACCTGGGCGACATTGATTCCTCCGTGGCTCGCGGCGTGGTTTGGGGTTCGCTCTGGGATACCGTGCGTGACGCTCAGATGCCGGCACGTAAGTACGTTGACCTGGTACTGAACAACATTGGTAAGGAGACCAACTCCACCGCTCTGCGCACCCAGATCAACAACCTGTCCGCTACCCTGCACTCCTTCGTGGCTCCTGAGGCTCGCGAGGAGACCCGCCACCGTGCCGCTGACCGTCTGTGGGAGCTGGCATGCGTTGCAGAGCCCGACTCGGATGCTCAGCTGCAGCTGCTGCAGGCGTTCATCAACCAGACCCGCACCGAGGAGCAGTACGACAACGTGCAGCGTCTCTTCGAGGGTGAGCTGACCCTTGAGGGCCTGGACATTGACGCTGATCTGCGTTGGAACCTGGTGTGCCGCCTGGCTACCGGTGGCCGTTTCTCCGCCGAGCAAATCGCTGCGGAGCTGGAGAACGACAACACCGCTAACGGTCAGCAGTACGCCGTTCAGGCATACGCGTCGCTTCCGACTGCGGAGGCTAAGGCTGAATACTGGAACAAGATCATGGTGACCGGCGAGCTGTCGAACATGATTCAGCGTTACGCTATTTCCGGTTTCAAGTCCGGCAAGCCCGAGCTGATTGCCCAGTACGATGAGCCGTACTTCGAGCAGATTGAGGGCATTTGGCGTTCGCGTTCGCACGAGATTTCCATGCAGATTATTGGTGGCATGTACCCGAGCGTACCGACTGCTGAGCTGCTGGAGCGTACCGAGGCGTACCTGGCGTCTCTGCCTGAGGATGCTGCGGCTCTGTACCGTCAGATTGCGGAGGCACGCGACGGCGTGGCTCGTGCACTGAAGGTTCAGGCTGCTGACATCTAACAATGCTTATGAGCTGAGGCGGGTTCATCGCCTGCTCTCATAGGTTTTTACTCGTCCCCTTCTACCCCGGTTCGGGGTGGGAGGGGACGTTTTGCATCAAGGGCCCAAAATCTCGTCACTGCGGTGCATATTTTTTGTCATTTTCGTTTGAATATCCTTCAAAAGCTCTCTACTTGGGGTTGCGCCTATCGTATACTGTTGTGCATGCCTTCTATCAAGTCTCCTATCGCGAAAGTTTCTCTAACCGGCGCAGTCCTTGCTGTGGTTGCCGCCGGTTCCTTTGGCGTGTACTCCGCAGGAGGCTTCAACGCGCCCGGTAGCACCGCCGCTACCGCTGCTGAGAGCGCCGAGCCTACCCAGTCGGCGCAGGAAAGCCCCAGTGAGTCCCCCTCCCCCGAGCCGACTCCGGAACCGACTACCCCGGCACAGAAGATTGAACGCACCGCGCAGAACGCCTTCGGTAAGGAGGGCGCGCAGGCGACCGGTGAGATTCAGGCACCGTTCTCTACCTCCGCTGATGCCGCTGACATGCTGGTTCAGCAGTTCAAGGGTGGCGTGGTCATGTACACCCCCAAGTACGGTCCGGTCGCGGTGGAATCCGGCGTCTACGAGCACTGGTGGAAGCAGCGCCAGTACAGCGACTTTGCCGACTGGGAGGGTCTGCCGGTGAGCTGGCGATCCGAGAACGGCGTTCTGCACACCAAGTTTGAGAAGGCTGAACTCTACTGGGATAAGGCGAACGGTCTGCCGCGTAACGCGAACGTCCTGGGCGCTAAGGACGCCCTGGTGATTGGCGACTCGCAGGTGACCTCAACCTCCTGGGTTGGTTTGGGTCTGAAGCAGGCAGGTTTCGTTCCGTATCTGTTCCGTTGCGGCGGCGTGGGTTTTGTGACCGCCCGCGAGGGCGTGTGCCCCTCCTACTACCAGGGTGTGATGGGTGGCCGCTGGGCTCTGCCGAGCGGTAACCCCGGCGTGATTTACCTGGACGCATCCGGCAACGACATTTACATTCACGAGGATGAGACGAAGGCTCGCGAGCACGTGAACGCGCACCAGACTCAGGTCATTGAGCAACTGCGACGCATGTACCCGTCGTCGAAGATTGTGTTCGGCGGCGTGGTGTCGATGAGCGAAGAGGCTGCAACGGATAAGCAGCTGGCACATAAGCGTCACGTGGCGAACGAGGTCGCGCGGCAGGGTGCCCGAGAGACCGGCGTGCTGTTCATGGACACCGCGGATTGGCAGACCATTTACCTGACTGAGGGTGATATGGCTGATGGCGTGCACCTGAAGGATGAGGCGCAGTACAAGCTGGCGGCACCGTTCGAGGCTCGTCTGCGTGAGCTGCTCGGCACTGCGTGAGCTGCTCGGTATCACTAAATCAGCTGCGTAAACGCATATAGTGTCAAAAAATGAGGCGCCGGAAGGATTCAATCCTTCCGGCGCCTCATTCGTTTGAGTGGGTTACCCACCGCAGCTCTCGAGTTAGTGTGCGGGTTTAAGCCGCTACGTTCGCCTTGCGTTCCTTTGCCTCAGCCTTCTGGTGTGCGAGCACGCCCTCCGCAAGGCGACGCTTCTGGCGCTCACGCGCGGCTTCCTTCTCACGCTGCTCAGCAGCCCAGGCGACCGGGTCAATGTCGATCGACTCGTAGTGCCATTCGCCAATGTAGTCGCGAATCGGGGCAACCCAGGTGACGGGGATACCGCGGCGCAGGTACACCTCGTGATCGGTGTCTTCAAAAGCGTGGATAATGCGGTTGCCGTCAGCAATCAGGGACTCAATGACGGAGTCCTTCCACGCGGGGCTGTTGGAGCCGTCATTACCGGGCTTAGCGAATACGTGCTTGGGTTCCAGACCTGCGCGGGCGATGAACTGGCTCAGTTCCTTCATGTAGGTGCCGTCGCGGCCGGTAATTACTACGACCTCTGCGCCGGTTTCTGCCGCGATTTCGCGAACACGGTCGGCAACTTCAACATTGACCGTGGCGTTGCGGATGGCCTTGAAGAATCGGCGGTTGCTGGCGAAGAAACCGGTCAGGTACTTGTCCATCTGATCTCGGTTGCTGGCAAGGGTACCGTCGATGTCGACTGCAATCAGATCCATTTAGGTCTCACTTTCGATCCGTACGGGAAGGATGCGCCTGGTGAGGGCGCGGCGGAAGAGTTCCCGTGCGGTGTGGCTGGTAAATCGGTGTGTCATAGACGCCCCGGTGAGAGGGCGTAGTTTTTCTAGAATACCCTATTTTCGTAAAGTAATGCCCTATCGAGTGTCATTATTACAACTTACCCCGTTGATGTCATACGCCTAGAAAAACAGCTGGTGGCGCAGGCTAAGAGCCCACGCCACCAGCGTACAAGTCTGAGTATCTCGATGAGAGTTAGAGCAGCGAACCGGAACCGCGGCGCACCAGCACCATACCGGCGGGTGCCACAATGCGCAGCCACTCCTCCGAACCTACATGCGCAGCGAACAGCGGCAGATCGCCCGTGAAGCCTTCCGGAATGAAACCGAACACGCGCAGGGCGAATGCCGCGCCGGTCGGTACAAGCACGGTATCGAACTCGGGTAGGTACTCGAGCACCATATCGGAGGACCAAATACGCGAGCGCACCGTGGAAAGCACCGCAGCGCCGGGGTTCTCGGGCAGGGCGCGTTCTACCGCCTCCAGGCCCTCTGCGGTGGCGCGGTGGAACTCTTCAACCGGGACGGTGCCGACCTCGTACCAGCCGCTGAGCGGGGCCGACTTACCAGCCCAGCTGGCGTTGACGGTCACCGGCGGCATGAACAGCACCAGCTGCGGGTTCTCTTCGTTGACCTGCTCTTCTGCCTGCTTCTGCAGACGCGCCAGGCGGTCCAGCAGCGCCTGCGCCTGTACGGTCATGTCCAGGGTGGAGTCAGCCAGCAGGTGCAGGGCGCGCAGACCCATAATGACCGGGGTGCTCGAGGAGGCGTCCTCCGGCTCCAGGGAGCAGGCGAATACCGCCACCACGCGGCCGCGCGCGGTCAGGCGGATAGCGGCGTCCGGGTTCACCGCCAGGGCGCGAGAAATGTAGGTGGCAAGGTCCTTGACCACTGCGGCACCCTGGGCGCCGCCGGGCAGAATCAGGTAGGGCTCGTCCACGCCTTCGTGGGGGTTGTACTTGAGTTCAATAGATGCAGCCGCGTTCGGTGCGTTGTTCTGGTCGGGAGCGTTCTCCTGCGCGGGGGTATTGTCAGGGGTGGTGTCAGACGGCGTAGTCATTGCTGCTCCTTTTCGGCGGTAGCCTGCTCGGTGGCAAGTTGGTGGGTGATATCGTGCGATGGTGTGTTAGGAAGACCTTCCGGATTGATCATCCAGATCGATAATCCGGGTCGATAATCCGGGTCAATGTTCCTAGTCAGTACTCCAAATCAACCCGTCGTGGTTGTCTCAGAGTATGCTCTCCCACTCTACGCCAGAAACCGGCTTATTGAAAACGTGCGAGAATAAAACCATGACCAAGCCCACTGTGACCCAAAACCTCATGCGGATGCTGGACCTCTCCCCCGTGGAGGCGGCGCCCGCCTCCTTCGGTAGCGATGAAGTATCTACCGGTGTGACGCTCACCCGCGAGCAGCCGCGTACTTTCGGTGGTCAGGTTCTTGCCCAGTCGATTATTGCCGCCGACCGCACGGTGGAGGGCAAGGACATCCACTCGATTCACGCCTATTTTCTGCGCCCCGGCGATATTGAGCGTGAACTGTTCTTCGCCACTCAGCGTCTGAACGATAGCCGTTCCTTCTCGACCCGCCGCGTGCAGGTGTTCCAGGATGAGGCACCCATGTTCTCGGCGATTATGTCTTTCCAGTCCGATAGCCGCGGCCCGGAGCACACCGCGGTGACCATGCCGGAGGTTCCGGACCCCGAATCATTGCCGATGGTCAGCGATTATCTGGGCCAGCTCCCCCACCCCATTGCACAGGCGGTAGCGTGGGAACGCCCCATTGATATGCGACACGTGGACGCGCCCCTGTACACTCAGGCGGATGCCTCCTCGACGGAGCCGCGTGCCTGCGTGTGGTTCAAGACCTTTGACCGCCTGGTGCACGCTGATGGTTCTGAGGCGTCGGAGGCGGAGCACCGCGCCGCTATCGCCTACGCTTCGGATTATCTGCCGCTGGAGCCGGCTCTGCGCCGTCACGGCAAGTTCTGGCTGGAGCCGGGCCTCAAGAGCGCGTCGCTGGATCACGCGATGTGGTTTCACCGTTCGGCGCGTGCCGACGAGTGGTTGCTATACGTGCTGGATTCTCCGAGCGCACAGGGTGGCAGGATGCTCGCGCAGGGTTCGATTTTCAATCGTTCCGGTGAGCTGGTGGCGACCGTGGCGCAGGAAATGATGTTCCGCCTGCCCGAGTATCGATAGGGCAGAGTACCGCTAGAGTTTCGGCGCTACGAGAGCGTAAAACCTCAGAGCATACAGAAAGACCGTGTGAGGTGGTTGTCTCACACGGTCTTTCTTATGTTCTAGTGTACGGTCTAGAAGCCGTTTGGAAGCTCTTATTTGGCTTCGACGTCAATCACACCGTCCGGGGAAATGTGCACGGTGCGCTTGGTGCGACGGGAAACGAAGAAGTCACCCACAAACACTAGACCAGCCAGCAGGAGCACCAGGGCAATCAGCCACACTGCCACCGCACCGAAGAACATCGGGAACAGCAGCACGAGCAAACCCAGGATCAGGGTACCGATAGCAGAGAACTGCAGGTGGCGTCCGGCGGCGAAGCTCAGGTACTTCAGGCCCTGAGCAGTCATCAGACGAATCAGCGCCCACGCAATCAGCCACACGCCCACAATAGTCGGAATGTACGTCGCCTGCGCACCAGCCGAAGCGCTCAGCAGAATCAGACCAACCACCACGGTCAGGATGCCGTTAACCAGGTCCCAGCCGGTACGTGCCGGCTTCAACGCGCCAAAGTAGCGGACCAGCTCAAACACGCCACCGAGCAGCACCGCAATCGAGAACACGAAACCCAGAACAGCCAGCGGGGTGGCGGGGTTGGCGAACATGTAGATTGCCGTTGCAACCAGCAGCAGACCGGTGGCTAAGGACATCCAGTTATATTTTGAAAGCATGACACTCTACCCTTCGTATCAAATGCGTTAGTTATACACGTCCATTAAACCGCGAATATGTACTCTGCTATGACGTACCGGTCACTACTGGGCGAACTATTTCTACCGGTGAACACACGCCCCCTCCCCTCGCCAGCACATACGGCACCCAGCACATACGGAATACAGCGCATAGGCGTCCAGCGGGCACAGCAAAGCCCCGCCTCCTCACGCTTCAACAGCGCAAGGAGGCGGGGCTCACCGCCAAACCCTATCGGGTCAGCTTGCGGTGCACCACGCGGTGCGGCTTAGCAGCCTCAGGGCCGAGGCGCTCAATCTTGTTCTTCTCGTAGGACTCGAAGTTACCCTCGAACCAGTACCACTGATCCGGGTTCTCATCGGTGCCCTCCCACGCCAGGATGTGGGTTGCCACGCGGTCCAGGAACCAACGGTCGTGAGAGACGACCACTGCACAGCCGGGGAATTCCAGCAGCGCATTTTCCAGGGATGCGAGGGTCTCAACGTCCAGGTCGTTAGTGGGCTCATCGAGCAGCAGCAGGTTACCGCCCTGCTTGAGGGTCAGCGCCAGGTTCAGGCGGTTACGCTCACCACCGGAGAGCACACCTGCCTTCTTCTGCTGGTCCGGGCCCTTGAAGCCGAACGCGGAAACGTACGCGCGCGAAGGCATTTCAACGTTGCCGACCTGGATGTAGTCCAGACCGTCAGAGACGACCTCCCAGAGACTCTTCTCCGGGTCGATGTTCGCGCGGTTCTGGTCAACGTACGAGATCTTCACGGTCTCGCCGACCTTCAGGCTACCGCCGTCGAGGGGCTCCAGGCCAACGATGGTCTTGAACAGGGTGGACTTACCCACACCGTTAGGACCAATCACACCGACGATGCCGTTACGGGGCAGGGAGAAGGACAGACCGTTAATCAGGGAGCGGCCGTCGAAGCCCTTCTGCAGGTTCTCAGCCTCAATAACGACGTTACCCAGGCGGGGTCCCGGAGGAATCTGAATCTCTTCGAAGTCAAGCTTGCGGGTCTTCTCAGCCTCCGCAGCCATCTCCTCGTAGCGTGCCAGACGAGCCTTCGACTTAGCCTGGCGGCCCTTAGCGTTGGAGCGGACCCAGTCCAGTTCCTCGCTCAGGCGCTTAGCGAGCTTAGCGTCCTTCTTGCCCTGAACTTCGAGGCGGGAACGCTTCTTCTCCAGGTAGGTGGAGTAGTTACCCTCGTAGGGGTACAGGTTACCGCGGTCAACCTCGGCGATCCATTCTGCCACGTGGTCGAGGAAGTAACGGTCGTGGGTAATCGCGATGACGGCACCCTCGTAGGACTGCAGGTGCTGCTCCAGCCAGAGCACGGACTCTGCGTCCAGGTGGTTGGTGGGCTCGTCGAGCAGCAGCAGGTCAGGCTTCTGCAGCAGCAGCTTGCACAGTGCCACGCGGCGGCGCTCACCACCGGAGAGGTGGGTGACGGGCATGTCAGCAGGCGGGCAGCGTAGCGCTTCCATTGCCTGCTCCAGCTGGGAGTCGAGGTCCCATGCGTTAGCGGCGTCGATAGCTTCCTGCAGCTGACCCATTTCTTCCATGAGGGCGTCGAAGTCAGCGTCGGGCTCAGCCATGAGGGCGGAGATTTCGTTGAAGCGGTCCAGCTTGGACTTGATTTCGCCCACGCCTTCTTCAACGTTGCCCAGAACGGTCTTCTCTTCGTTCAGCGGCGGCTCCTGCATGAGGATGCCCACGGTGTAGCCGGGGGTCAGGCGTGCCTCGCCGTTGGAGGGCTGGTCAATGCCAGCCATGATCTTGAGGATGGAGGACTTGCCGGCGCCGTTGGGGCCGAGGATACCGAAGATCTCGCCTTTCTTGACCTCAAACGACACGCTATCGACGACATTCTTGCCATCGTACGTCTTGACGAGTTGGTCAACTGTTATGATTGGTTTGGGTTGAGCCATATAAATTCCTTTCTACTCCCTAACAGAGAAACATCGCGCACGGTGATCGCTCGCTTTTGAGATTATTATAGCACAAGAAACCCTATTTCATCGGTGCGGTTTTGAATAACGCCCATGCTGCTAGCATAGAGTAGTTAACAATCTGACCGTCAGAAATCATCTGCTCAAGTTTGCTAATTTCTAACCAATCGCTAGAGATAAATTCGGTTTCATCTGGTTGGTGCGAATAATTATCTCGAAAAATGCCGCGCGCACAAACAACGTACAGCTTGGCATTGGTACGGCGATTGTCGGCATAAAACCAGCCAATTTGCTGAAAATCTTCCGCCAAAATATTAGATTCTTCCGCCAATTCGCGCTGGGCAGCTTGCTCGGGAGTCTCGCCTTCTTCAATTTTACCGCCGGGAAATTGATACAATATATCATCAACCGGATACGAATATTCCCGCTGAATAAGTACTTTGCCGCCGT
>CALGXU010000489.1 GCA_937935205.1 uncultured Rothia sp. | reverse complement strand
TTCGCCGCGTATTTTTTCGACGGGTTCGGAGTTTGAGTTGGCGCGTGACCCGTTGGCGGCGATGGCGCGTATTCCTCATCTGGCGTTTGAGCATGCTCGTCGGGCGTTGGCGCGTGGTCCTGTGTTGGTGCAGGTGGCGCGTAGCGGTTATATTCCGTCGTTTTCGTGTGAGCGTTGCCGCATGCCGGCGCGTTGTGGCGAGTGCAGTGGACCTTTGTCGGTGGCTTCGGGTTCGTCGGTTCCGTCGTGTTCGTGGTGCGGTCATTTGGCGCAGCAGTGGCGTTGTTCTGAGTGTGGTTTTACGCATTGGCGTTATTCGGCGGCGGGTGCGACTCGTACTGCTGAGGAGCTGGGTCGTGCGTTCCCGAATGTTCCGGTGATTTCTTCGGCGGGTGACCATGTGCGGGCGTCGGTTGGTCCTGAGCCTGCGTTGGTGGTGGCTACTCCGGGTGCTGAGCCGGTGGCTTTTGGCGGCTATGCGGCGGCGATTTTGTTGGATGCCGATAAGATGCTTCGTTTTGATTCGTTGCGTGCCCCGGAGGCGGCGTTGCGTCGCTGGTTGAATGCGGCGGCGTTGGTTCGTCCGGCGGCTCTTGAGGGTACGGTGGTGACGACTGCTTCGCCGTCGCCGGTTGAGCAGGCGCTGGTGCGTTGGGATCCGGCGTGGTTTGCTCGTCAGGAGCTGGAGGAGCGTGCTCAGACGGGTCTGCCTCCGGCGGTTCGTACGGCTGCGGTGACCGGTGCGGAGGCGGATGTTCGCGCCTTTATGGAGGAGTTCTTGGGCTCTTCTGCGCTACCGGAGCGTGTGCGTGAGCAGTTGCGTATTGTGGGTCCGGTTCCTCTGGATCAGGGGTATTTTGCCTGGTCGGAGTCTCTTGTGGAGGATTCTGAGGAGGCGCCGGTTCAGGGCGATTGGCGTACCCTGATGTTTTTCTCGTACGGCATTGCGCAGCAGGTGACTCGCGAGTTGCGTGCTACGCGTGCAACGATTGCGGCGTTGAAGAAGAACGTGGGGGAGCGGCCGGTTCAGATTCGTTGCGACGGCCTGGACGTGCTGTAATTTTCTAGTCGTGCTGTAGTGTTCTGGTGAGGGGCGTTTTGTGCTCCTGACTGCGGTGCTGACGGCGTGATGTGTGCCTGTGGGGTCAGTGCAGAGGCGAGGAGGTGAGAGGCATGGCGAAGATGCCTCATCTGCTGAAGGGTAGTGCGCTGCCTGACGGTGAGCAGCGGCGGCTGGCTGAGTATGCTTCTGCGCATCCGAAGAGTGCCCTGCACCGCAAGGGTAAGCACCATGATGCGGCGGTGTTGCTGGTTCACGGCATCGGCTACCAGAATCACGGTGAGACGCTCACGTATTTTGGTAAGCCGGTGGCGCATAGTGTGCAGACTCTGTTGGCGCTGAACACGGATTCTGCTACCCTCTCTGACGAGAACCCCGCTGCGGAGGCTTCTGCGCGGGTTTGTGTTGAGGTGATTCCTGACGGCGATACCCTCCCGCCTGCCGCTGAGGTGAACCCGCTGAGCCACCACAGCGAGTTGACGTATTCGTTGACGATTGAGCGCACGGAGTACCCCGCTGACCCTGCCGACCCGGTTGAGGAAAGCCTGCAGGTTGAGGAGAACTCCGCGCAGGAAGAACCCGCCGAAGCCTCCGAGTCCAAAGAATCTACAAGAATCAGTCTGCCGAAAGTTGAACTACCAAAGGTCGAGCTGCCCAAGGTAGAGCTCCCTAAGATTGAGCTGCCGAAAATTGAGCTTCCCAAGGTAGAACTCCCGAACATCGAGCTTCCCAGTATTGAGCTGCCTAATCTTGAACTTCCGCGCCTGCCTCAGCCGAAGCCGCGCCCGGTTCGCACGGTCACTCGCCGCAGCCTCCTCTTTCAGGAGGGCTTCTGGCGGCCCAGACATTACCGCCCGTTGAAGGAGCATTTGCCCTGGTTGGCGTCGGTTTTGCCGCTGTTTTTGATGTTCTGCTTCTACTATGAGCGCCCCGGCGTGACCTGGCGTGAGCGTGCCGGGCACCTGCTGCGTTCTATGGCGCGGTTTGTGAATGTGGCACTGTGGCTGGTTCTGGCGGCGATGGCTGTGATGACTTTCCGCGATGCTTTTGTGGCGTCCCTGGACACTGCCCAGGGTGCGTTTACGGCTCTTGCGGCGGCGCTCGGCCTGGGTATTGTGGGCTGGGTTTTGGCCCGTCGTGCCCGTGAGCTGTGGGCGCTGGTGAAGGCTATTCCGACGCAGCTGATTCAGACGGCGACCAGCCCGGATTCACGTGATTTGGAGCGTATTTATGCGCGTCTGGATCGTCAGCTGGACGATCTGAGTTCCCGGAGCGATGCGGTGGGTATTATTGCCCATTCGCAGGGCGGATATTTGAGCTATGAGCTGCTGCGTCGTCGTGCGGCGGCGGGTAAGAAACCGATTCGTTTCTTCTACGGCCTGGGTAGTGGCGTGATCCCGATTAGCATTATCGCTAGTGACCGCAACGACACTCCGGGGCACCTGGATGCTACGGGCGGCTACCGTAACCGCGCCATGCTGCTGTGGGTGAGTGCGGTCGCGGCGTTCTCCTGGCTGGTGGAGGCGTCCCTGCTGTTTGGCCCGTACCGTTCGCTGCTGCATCACGCGATGCTGGTACCGCTGGCGTTGAGCGCGGTACCGGTTGCGGCGAGTATGTGGAGCACGACGCGGGGGCGGGCGCGTATTGCCCGCAAGAGCGCCCGCAAAAGCGCCAGGGAAAGCCGGGAAAACGCCTCCATGCAGAGCCCGGCTGATGTGCGTCCGACTGATGCGCGCCTGATCAACCTGTACGGCACGCGCGCCTACGTGAAGTGGCTGATTCCGCTGCTCTTCGTGCACGGCGTTTTCATGCTGTACGCGGTGTTCATGCTGCTGCTGGCGCAGGTGCGTGCTGAGGGCGCTGTCCCCGAGCTGACCGCCGCCTCTGTGGCGTTTTGGGGCGCTCTGATTCTGGTGCTCATGATGTCGGTGCGTAGCGCCTGCCACCTGTATGTGCGCGCCTACGCGCCGATGCTGCAGGATCTTGATGTGGTTGACCGGTGCGAGATTTCCGCTCGTGGTGACAGTATTGGCAGGTCGAATATTACTCAGCCCGCCGGTGTAGACGTCAGCTTTGTGACTCTGCCGGGTCCGTCGGTGAATAGTCATATGCAGTATTTTGATGCGTGTTCGCCGGTGCCGTTGATGCTTGCGCACCGCCTGGTGCCGCACATGATGCCGGAGGGTGAGCAGGCTCAGAAGGCGGCGGCTTTTACCGATATTGGTGCGGAACTGAACCGCGGTTTTGCGCGCGTGAAGAAGTGGATGCGCACCATGCATTACGGGCTGTATGCGGTGCTTCTGCTGATGCTGTCGGTGCTGCTGAATGTGGCGTCGCCGGCGAGCCTGTCCGCGTTGACGGGGCTTGATACCTCGCCCCTGCATTCTGAGGGCTTCGACCGTCTGGCGGCGGATGCTCAGCAGCTGCGTGAGCAGGCGGGTTCTTCGGATCTGCTGCTGTGGATTCTGGTCGGCATTTTTGTGGTGGAGGCGCTGCTGATGATGGTGCTTTCGCCGTGGACTCAGCGGCGTTTGCAGCGTGCGTTCATGATGCGCAAGGTGGATCGCACGGGTCAGCTGGGCGAGTTCAACCCGCTGCCGATGGTGACGGCTCTTTTGGGTCTTGATGGCGACGAGGACGATGAGGATGACAGCCCTGTATCAGAGAAAAAACAGGAGAGTAAAGCAGGGGAGAGCGCTGTAGTTTAGGGCGCTTAGAAGGCGCCGGTGGAAGGTTACCTCCAGCATTTTTATGCATTCGCGTGCATCTAAAATCTGCTGGGGGTGGCTGGTTCTAGCTGGCTTAGTCACCGCATTCACGGTAAAGTATTCAGTACTGCGGATACTATTTCGGCGCTTGTCGAGGTGGTGTTGGCAGTATCTATCACTCAACTTCGCGTACGCTTCACAACCGTGCGCACCAACGAAAGATGAATACTGGTGACTCAGACTATGATTACCCCCGCATACGAACCTGCATGCGGCGGGTCTGCTTCTGTACACAATTACGGCGTCATGCACCCGGACCCCGTGTTGCTTTCCGACATGACCAGCGCAGAACGAGGAGCTGTTTACCGCTACTTGGCGCGCTTCGCTGAGCTGGATGACGCAAAGATTTTCTACGCGTACGGTCACGCTTATGAGCTGGCTCGTAAGGATGCCGAGCGCGGTCTCTACGCAACTATGGCGTAGCCCGCATCGTTAGTTTTTAGAAATGCTGTTGCACTCTGTGTGAGTGCGGCAGCATTTCTGCTTTTCGGGTCGGCTTTTGAGGTGGCTGTCGGGCGGGTTTTAGTTCGATGGGGAACGTGGCGGTCATGCGCCGCTATGGTGCCCCTGATTTCTTCCTGACAACCGGGTCTTCCTGACAACCGGGGACGCGTCCACTATGGGGGAGTTCCCCGAGGGTTCTTGAACATTGATTAGCTCTTGGGTAGTTTAGAGGTAGCACAACCACTACTGCGAAGAGACTTTCGGTGATCTCCGTAGGTTCTTTTCGCGGTGTTATACGTAGCGTCTGCATTGTTGCGGCGCTGCCCTAAGAAACGCCCTAAGGAAAGGTACTCACCGATGAGCTTTACCAATATCACCTCTGAATACGAGCCGGGATTTGGCGATTCGGCACCGAGCCGCGACAACGGTATCACCCACCCGGACGCTGTGTTGCTCTCTTCGATGACTAAGGCTCAGCGTGGCGCGGTGTGCCGCTACCTGGCTCGTTTTGCTGAGCTGGATGATGCGAAGATTTTCTACGCGTACGGTCATGCGGATGAGCTGGCTGCGAAGGAAGCGGCTCGTACCGGTAGCTTCCCTGCGGTCTAAGGATTTTTGCTCCGGTGTTATGCGGTGAGGCTGCACCTTCCGGATGCGCCCTCAGGGTGCCCGAGCTCTGCGAGGGCGGGTTCCCTGCGTCGGCGCGGAGGAAGTGTGTAGCGAACCGCCACAGAA
>CALGXU010000488.1 GCA_937935205.1 uncultured Rothia sp. | reverse complement strand
AGCAGAAGACCCTGGACGACCTCGAATACTACCAGGCCCTGGAAGAGAAACGTCGCCAGATCAACAAGGAACGCTGCGACGCCATGGAACCGATGTACACGGAACGCTTCAACATCGACACCTACATGGCAACGGAACTGGCGAAGGTCGAAGCAGAAGTTGAAGCCGACCCCCACGACGAAGAAGCCGCCGAATGGGCGCAGACCCTGCGGAACGCAATCCCCAAGATGACCCTCGACGACAAGCTCAAGTACCTCGGCGAAAACATGTACTGGGAAGACCCCGACGGGTGCGAAGAACTGCTACGCACCCTGAACATCATCACCCCGTACGAGACGCAGCTTCGCCTCGCATACATACTGGACCCGAGCCAGTGGATGATTGAACACGCCGTCAACATCCACAAGGCAAAACTGAAGAACGGCACCGAAACCAAAAAGCTCAACTTCCGCCGCAAGGGCGGCCAGTACCATCTGAACGAAGAACAGGAAGAATACGTCCGCAATATTCAGGTGAACGACTTCGCCTACGAAGGCGAACGCCGCTCCAACGAACTCCTGCAGATGGTGTACGACAACGAATGGTACCCCTGCCTGGAGCCTGACCAGCACGAAGAAATCAACGGCTTCTCCTGGGACACCATCAACATGGACGACTACCGCGCCGGCCGCCTGCTGACCTTCGGCGACGCCCTCCCGGATGGCGCTATCGCCCCTCCGCACGACCGTATCGAATACCTCGCCGAACTGGTCAAACGCGGCGAAATTGACGTGCCGACGTTCTGGGAGCGCGTTAAAACCAACTCGTACGTGGGCACCGTGGAAAAGTTCGGGCCTGACGGGGAACAGTCCTTCATCATCACGAAGAAGAACTGGCGCCAGTTCATCAATTTTTGGGAAGCACGGCCGAACAGCGAGTCGGACCCCTTGTGGTACTGTCAGTTCCCCGAAGCACTTGGCAGTGACGACTATGAGGAGCACATGGAACGGACCTACGTCTGGCGCATCGCAGACTGGGAGGCGTGGATCGACTCGCTGCCCGGCGACTGGTTCGCGGTGAACACCGAGGCGGTTCAGGCTGCCCTCGATGAGTACGAGTACGGGGTACTCGGCATCGACATCGTGATGGTCTGGGGCCGGGAGATTAAGCGCCGCCGCGGCAAGTAGCCCGCCAAGCTAAAGCACCGGAGGGGTCGGCGCACCCGCACAGTTGGATGCGCCGCCCCTCCGCACTTCGCCATACTCGCCGCTGAGCGCGTGCCCGGGTTGGTCTGCATGTGCAGGCTGATAAGCCTCCGTTTGCAAGGCCAATCCGGGTCGGAACCCGAATTTTTTGAAGAGCTGCACCAGTCACTCTCAAAGAAATTTTAAACCGGCTTGTCAGGACCTTAAAACGTGCCTCTTTCATGCCCGTAAGCCCGCCTCCGCATCGCGATTTTTCGCGAAAAATGTGCCCCTGCCCGCTTAGCCTGTCAGGGGTCCCCTCTAATCTAGAACCAGAAGCACCGAAGCCCACGCGCCGAGAGCACCGTAGCCTCCCAGCGCATCCAGAGAGAAAGGACCGACCCCATGAATAACGCCCAGCAGAATACTCAGCACGACCAGGACTACTACCAGCAGCTGGAAGAAGAACGCTGGCACATCAACCATGAACGTTGCGCAGCCATCGCACCGAGGTTCAAAGAACGTTTCAACGTGGACGACTACATGGCATTGCAACTGGCGATAGCTGAATCATACGCAGCAGAAGACCCCGAAGATGAAGAGGCTGTCGAATGGGCACAGGTCCTGCGGGATGATATCCCCACGATGACCCTCGACGACAAGCTCTTTTTCCTCAGCCGCAGCATGTACACCGAGTCCTCCGAAACCTGCGAAGAACTGTTGCGTACCCTGAACATCGTCACCCCGTACGAGACTCAGGTTTACCTCGGATATTCTCAGGAACCGACTCAGAAGATGATTGAGCGTGCAGTCAGCATTCATAAGGAGAATCTGAAGAACGGCACCGAAACCAAGAAGCTGGGTTTCCGCCGCAAAGGTGGGCTGTACCATCTGAACGAAGAACAAGAAGAATACGTGCGCACGATTCAGCTGGTTATCGCTTCGGTAGAGGGCGAGGAAGGCTCGATTAGGCTCTTGCAGCTCGTCTACAACAACGAATGGTACCCCTACATGGAGCCCGATCAGTATGAACAGATTAGGGGGTTCTCCTGGGACACCATCAATATGGATGACTACCGTGCAGGCCACCTGCTGACCTACGGTAACGCTCTTCCATTTGGTGCCTTCGCTCCTATGTATGACCGCATCGAATTCTTGGCAGACCTGGCCAAGCGCGGCGAGATTGATGCTCCGATGTTCTGGAAGCGCGTAGAGGATTCATCGTATGTGAGCGGCCTGGAGCAGTTCGGCCCTGACGGGGAACATGCCCTCCTCATTACGAAGAAGAACTGGCGCCGATTCGTCACCTCCCGAGACAAAGTTCCGAACTACGAACTGGAACCCTCAGCACGCTCCTCGCAGTTCCCTGAAGCATTGAATGGCGATAG
>CALGXU010000487.1 GCA_937935205.1 uncultured Rothia sp. | reverse complement strand
CGCGAATACGAGCCGGAACATCCTCAACCTCACGGCCGTTGATGACGTAATCAGCACCGGTCTCACGAGCCAGAGCCAGCTTGTCGTCGTTGATGTCAACAGCGATAACCTTGGCACCGAAAACCTTCTTAGCGTACTGAACAGCCAGGTTACCCAGACCGCCCGCACCGTAAGCAACCAGCCACTGACCCGGGCGAACCAGCGACTCCTTGATTGCCTTGTAGGTGGTCACACCAGCGCAGGTAATGGAGCTAGCCTGCGCCGGATCAAGACCCTCAGGAACCTTCACAGCGTAATCAGCGGTCACCAGGGTGTACTCGCTCATACCGCCGTCAACCGAGTAGCCTGCGTTCTTCACCGAACGGCACAGGGTCTCACGGCCCGAGGTGCAGTACTCACAGTGGCCGCAGCCCTCGAAGAACCAAGCCACCGACACGCGGTCGCCTTCCTTCAGGGACTCAACACCCTCGCCGACCTTGACGACACGGCCGATGCCCTCGTGGCCCAGAATACGACCCGGAACCTCGCCGAAGTCACCGGAAGCCACGTGCAGGTCAGTGTGGCACACGCCCGAGTACTCAATCTTCACGAGCGCCTGGCCGTGACCGACAGCCGGAACGGGAACCTCACGGACAACAACCGAACCGTCAACCTTCTCAGGGACAACAACAGCCTTCATGGTTTCCTTGCACATGATCTAAACTCCTTAGTCATCGGTGGCCGCGCTCAAACCGCAATCTGCAATCTGCGCTGTGCAACCTAGCGGGGTGGGCGCGTGTATTCTTTACATTTCCACCGTAAAATGATGAGCCGCCAATCTAAAGGTTCACCCCCGAATATGACAGAGGGGTTATTTAGGGGTCGGCACGCGAGCGAGGATGAGCTTTCGATAAGGTCTATTCCGACCAATGCGCTAAACCGCCAAAGGTTGATATGACGCTATGACGAAACAACACAGAAGATGAGAATGCCTCCCAAACAAGCGGTTTGGGAGGCACTCAGAAAAAATTTAAATATTAAGTTTGAGGCGCATACCACCCTAAAGAAAGGGTTCAACCCGCACCTATACGGTTCATAACGGCATCTTAGAAGCAGAAAGCAACCTCGACCGAACCGGCACCACGCTCACCCGAGGCGCTCGGGGCGTTCATAGCCCAGCCCAGATCACTCACGTACGCGGTCGTATCCATGTAGGTTCCGCCACCGGCGCCGCCGCCAGCCAACTGCACCGTACCC
The DNA here is from genome assembly GCA_937935205.1 of uncultured Rothia sp. Classification (GTDB taxonomy): domain Bacteria; phylum Actinomycetota; class Actinomycetes; order Actinomycetales; family Micrococcaceae; genus Rothia. The sequence goes on along the minus strand of CALGXU010000487.1, from coordinate 5,276 downwards.
ACCGCGTAGCGGGAACGAGCCGGATCGTTATTCCACTTTTGCGAGACCACGCGGGCCGAGACGCTCAGCGCCGCACCCGAGCCACCGCCGCCGTAACCGGCACCGCCGCCTCCGGATACCACCGACTGGTAGCCGTTAAACATCGCGCCCGCATTCGAGGGGGACGCGTCGGTGCCCGCGGGGGTCTGGTCCCACTGGTACGAATAGCTGACCACGCCGTCCGCGCCCTTCGCGCGGAAGCCGCTCGGGCCGGTCTCGCCCGCCGCCGCGCTGCTCACCAGCTTCTGCGTGGAGGTACTCGAGAAGCCGATCACGGAACCATCGGAAGTCGGCGGGTCCAGCTTCTCACCGCCGCCACCGCCCATGCCGTTCATAGCGCCCGAACCGGGGTTCACCTTCAGCAGAGGCACCGACTGCGCTGTGTACGAGGTGAAACCCACGAAGCCCGGGGAACCGTCACCGTCGCTGGAACCGGCGCCTCCGCCGGTGCTGAACTGGTGGCGGCCACCGGAGCTATCCAGGGAGTAGTAAGCCGTCGCCTGCAGCGCACCCGGCTTCGCGGGGCTCGGCAGATCCGTCGCGTACGTGGCCAGAGTTCCCGCGCCGCCACCGCCACCAGCAACAATCATCGGCACGCCGTCCACCTCAATCGCGGAAGAACCGCCGCCCGAGGAGGAATAAAGCACGGCGTTCATGCCGCCATGGCCCATCACACCACCGGTGCGGCCGGTCAAGCTCTCAATCGCGGCGACCACATCCGCAGGGACCGGGGAGGAAGCCTTCGAGGAGCCGCCCACGCCGTAGCCGTCACCACCCTCGGCCGGGGTCAGCTCACCGTTACCGATGCCGCCCGAACCGGCCGTCAGGGTAATCACCTGGCCGCCGCGCACCGGCATGGATCCCTCTACAAGGGCGCCCGAACCTGCGTCCGCAACGGCGTAGTTCGTGCCGCCGGCGCCGCCAATCACGGTGAAACGCATGCGTCGGGCACCCGCAGGCACGGTCAGAACGGCAACCTTCTTCACGCCGTCACCGGCGGTAATCAGGGTGGAATCCTCGTAGGGGCCGGTACATTCGCCTTCCTCGGGGGAGGCGGCAAATGCGGGAACCAGGGTCGAAGCCGCGACGGCGGGGGCAGCCCAGGCCGCACCGGCCACGAGACGACGACGGGTCAGGCCCGAACGGGAGAAGGGAGAAATTGGGCGTGAAGAATCGCCCGAAGAAGAACTCACGATATGTGTCCTGTAGTTGAGTGAATAATTCTGAGCGCGGTGCGTGCCGCGCGGAGGGGGTCGATTCCCAGAGGCTATGCCCCACGCGAGCACGTATTACCGTGGTTCCTCTATTATGCCTTCTCAGGCCCCTGTTTTCACAAGTCGCCGAAAACTCTCTGCGGTGTGGAAGCAGAGTTGGGAACTCCACGAGAGCAGAACGCAGGTAGGGGGCCGATAACGGGATCAGGCACGGGAACTGAAAGACAGAAAACCGCCGGACGGGGGCGCTCCCCCATCCGGCGGTTTTTCTATGAAATTGAGAGCGAGCTAAGAGCCCTTCGTCTGAGAGCCTGCCGTCGAAGACTCAGAAGAGTCAGAATCCTCGGCGGACTCTGCCTTCTCGGTTGCCTTCTCAGGTGCCTTCTCGGTTGCCTTCTTCTCAGCGTCCTCCGCAGACTCAGCTGCGGCAGGCTTCGGAGCGACCTCCGCAGGAGCCGGCTCAATACCCGCAGCAGCCTTCGCCGCCGCACGACGACCAGCCACCACAAAACCAGCAGCACCCAGCAGAACCAGCAGCAGAGCAGTCCACACGTGAATACGAACGCCCCAGAGCATCTCCGACGTATCAATACGCAAGAACATCTCAATGAAGAGGCGACCCACACCGTAGTAGAACACGTACAGCCACAGGGTCTGACCCAGCTTCAGCACGCCCTTACGGCCCAGCCACAGCAGCAACGCCACACCCAGCAGGTTCCACAACGACTCGTACAGGAACGTCGGGTGGAACAGCGTGCCGGCCGGATACTGCGAGGGGAAATTACCGCTCGAGGTGCTAATCTCCAGGCCCCACGGCAGGGTCGTCGGCTTGCCGAACAGCTCCTGGTTGAACCAGTTACCCCAGCGGCCAAACGCCTGAGCCAGCAGAATACCCGGCGCTACCGCATCCGCAAAAGCCGGGAAATTAATCCCGTAGCGGCGGCAACCATACCAGGCGCCCAACGCACCAACCGACACGGCACCCATAATGCCGATGCCGCCCTCCCAAATCTTCAGGAAAGCCCACGGATCAGCAACATTCGGACCGAAATAGCTACCCGGGTCAGTAATCAGCACGTGGTAGGCGCGGGCACCAATAATGCCCGCCGGAATAGCCCACATCGCCACGTCGAAAACGCGCTCAGGAGTACCGCCCGCCGCCTTCCAACGGCGAGAACCCAGCCACAAGCACACCGCCATACCCGCAAGAATACACAGGGCATAGAAATGCACACGGAACGGGCCCAGCTGCAGGTACGAAATGTTCGGAGACGGAATCGAACCCAGCGGAATCGAAGCCAGCGCGTTAGCTACCGGCACGCTCGCCAGCGACAGCACATCAGACATTAGCCTTCACGCCCCGCCAGCTCACGGGTCAGCTTAGCCACCGCCTCAACACCGCCAGAAGCCAAAGCCTTCACCAGCGCGGTACCGACAATCACGCCGTCCGCATATTCGCCAATCTCCTCAACGTGGGCACGAGTCGAAACGCCCAGACCCACGCACGCACGAGGCGCACCGGCAGCCTTAATGTCCGCAACCAGGGTGCGAGCCGCCTCCGACACGGAGGTGCGGGCACCAGTCACGCCCATCACCGACACGGCGTACACGAAGCCGCTCGACGCCTTCGCAATGGTCGCCAGGCGCTCCGGCGACGAAGACAGCGCAGCCAAGAAAATACGATCCAGACCGTACTCGTCAGAAGCCTCAAACCATGCCGACGCCTCATCAGGCACCAGGTCCGGGGTGATCATGCCCGCGCCACCGGCAGCCGCCAAATCACGCGCAAAATTCTTCACACCGTACGCCAGAACCGGGTTCCAGTACGTCATCACAACAACCACCGCGTCGGTAGCCTCGGTAATACGGCGGACCGCCTCAAACAGCTGAGACAGCTTGAAACCGTTCTCCAGCGCCACGCCGGTCGCCTTCTGAATCACCGGGCCATCCATGACCGGATCAGAATAAGGCACGCCCAGCTCGATAATGTCCGCGCCGTTATTGCCCAGCGCAATCGCCGCGTCAATCGACTCGTCCAGGGTCGGGAAGCCCACCGGCAGGTAGCCAATCAGCGCCGCACGGCCCTGCTTCTCGCACTCAGCCAGACGAGCCGCCAGCGGTGAATCCGAATTAGCGGGAGGGAACGTACCGTCCAGCACCTCAAAAGGTGCCGCCTGAGAAATAGCGTCCTGGTAGCTCATTACTTAGCCTCACTTTCAGCCTGTGCGTTCTGTGCAGCGGATGCGGCAGCTTCCTTATTACCGGTCATCAGGGTCGAGGACGGAATCGCCTTACCCAGGCCGAACCACTTCAGCGCGGTCTCCATGTCCTTATCGCCACGACCGGACAGGCAGATAATCATCGTCTTCTCGCGTGCCGCTTCCGGATCCTCAGCAGCCCAACGCTGGCACACGCGCAGCGCACCCGCCAGAGCGTGCGAAGACTCAATCGCCGGGATAATACCCTCGGTGCGGCACAGCAGGCTCAGAGCATCCATCGCCTCGGTATCAGTCACCGGCTCGTAGGTCACGCGGCCAATATCGGACAGGTAGGAGTGCTCCGGACCCACGCCAGGGTAATCCAGACCGGCAGAAATCGAGTGGGACTCAATGGTCTGACCGTCCTCATCCTGCATCAGGTAGGTCATCGCGCCGTGCAGCATGCCCGGGCGGCCCAGAGTAATGGTCGCCGCGTGACGGCCGGTCTCCACGCCGTCGCCGCCAGCCTCAAAACCGTAAATCTCAACCGAAGAATCATCCAAGAACGCGTGGAACAGACCAATTGCGTTCGAACCGCCACCCACGCAGGCGGCAATACCATCGGGCAGGCGGCCAGTCTCAGCCAGAATCTGCTCGCGCGCCTCCTCACCGATAGCGTCGTGGAAGAAACGCACCATCGCCGGGAACGGGTGCGCACCAGCGGCAGTACCCAGCAGGTAGTGGGTGTTCTCAACGTTCGCAACCCAGTCGCGCAGCGCCTCATTAATGGCGTCCTTAAGGGTGCGGGAACCGTTCTGAACCGCAATCACCTTCGCGCCCAGCAGCTGCATACGAGCCACATTCAGCGACTGACGCTCAGTGTCTTCCTCACCCATGTAGACCACGCACTCCATGCCGAACAGCGCAGCCGCGGTCGCAGTCGCAACACCGTGCTGACCCGCACCAGTCTCAGCAATCAGACGGGTCTTACCCATACGCTTAGCCAGCAGAGCCTGACCCAGCACATTATTAATCTTGTGGCTACCCGTGTGGTTCAGATCCTCACGCTTGAGGAACACACGCGCACCAGCATGCTCAGAGAACTTCGGAACCTCAGTCAGCAGCGACGGACGGTTCGAATACTCAGCAGAAAGACGCTGAAACTCGGCAATAAACTCGGGATCGTTCTTCGCCTCGTTAAAGGTCGCCTCCAGCTCATCCATGGCGGCAATCAGCGACTCGGGCATCCACCGCCCGCCGTACTCACCAAAATAGGGGCCGGGGGCATTCTTCAACGACTCGCCGTTGAGGAAAGCATCTGCCAGGTTCTCGCTCATCACTATTCCTTCCCTGGATGGTTGCTGCCGGATGCGCCGCAGGTAGAGGGGCATCAGGCCTGATCACAGCGAAACACCACGCAACCGCGGGTAGGGCGGGGCGGCGTTCGCACATATCCCCCTATAGTACCCGGGCGCAGGCGGTGAACAGTACCCCGGGGTGCACATGACCATTCCTAGGACATGTGACGTTCGCCAGGGTGGGTGCGTTTGGCAGGGTCAGGGGCGTGCGGCAGGGTTAGGCAAACGCGGCAGAGGTGTGCGGGCAGGGGCACGCAGGTTGAGGGGCGCGCGGCTGGGTTAGTCAGGCGCGGCGAGCTACAGCAGCTCGCGCAGCTCCTCCATCTGCTGAGAAAGCACCGTCGACACGCCACCGCGCATCGACACCCCGTACAGGGTCTCCGCAATCTGCATCGTGCGCTTCTGATGCGTAATCACAATCAGCTGCGAACGCTCCCCCAGCTCACCAATCACCTGCAGCAGGCGCG
>CALGXU010000486.1 GCA_937935205.1 uncultured Rothia sp. | reverse complement strand
AGGGTCGGTGCGGGGATCGGTAGCGCATACACGCCGGGTTGCCGGTGCAGGAGCCGGCGCTACAGCAGGCTATTACGGCATGGTCAGCAGAACCTTGGTGGCGGTACGCTGGTCCATTGCCTCGTAACCCTTAGCCGCCTCGTCAATCGGCAGAACCAGGTCGAATACCTTACCGGGCTCAATTTCGCCCTTGTAAATCAGGTCAATCAGGGTCGGCAGGTACTTGCGCACGGGGGCGGGACCACCCTCCAGGTGAACCTGCTTGCCGAAGAGCTTATCGGTGCCGATGGAGCTATCGTGCGGCACGCCCACGAAGCCGATGTAGCCGCCGTGGCGTACGCAGCCCAGAGCCTGGTCGAAGGACTGCTGGGTACCAACAGCCTCCGCAACGCCGTGTGCGCCCACGCCGTCGGTGAGCTCCATGACCTTGGCGATACCCTCTTCGCCGCGCTCTTCCACGATGTGGGTTGCGCCGAATTCCTTGGCGAGCGCCTGACGCTCGGGGTTGCGGGACATGATGATGATCTTCTCCGCGCCGAGCTGCTTAGCGCCGATGACTGCGCTCAGGCCGACCGCACCGTCGCCAACAACGACGATGGTCTTGCCGGGGGCTGCGCCGGCGGCGTCTGCAGCGTACCAGCCGGTACCGAGCACGTCGGAGGCGGCCATGAGGTGCGGAATCTGCTCCGCGGTGGGTGCGGCGGGGGTCTTGACGAGGGTGCCGTCCGCGAAAGGCACGCGGGCGTACTCTGCCTGGGTGCCGTTGGAGCGCATGCCGATGAAGGCGTCGCCCGCTGCGATTGCCTTGAGGCAGCGGGAGGGGTAGCCTGCGGTGCAGGTTTCGCATTCGCCGCAGGAGATGCAGAAGGAGCCTACGACGAAGTCGCCGGGGGCTACGGTGGTGACTTCGGAGCCTACTTCTACGACCTCACCGATGTATTCGTGGCCCATTGCCTGGTGGTCGACGGGCTGTGCGCCACGGTAGGGCCACAGGTCGGAGCCGCAGATGCAGGATGCCGCGAGCTTGATAATGGCGTCGGTGGGTTCGAGCAGGGTCGGCTTGTCGACCTCGTTGACAACGACCTTACCGGGGGCTTCCATGACTACTGAACGCATGATGTTCCTTCCAGGATTTGGGGATAGTGGTTCCACAGTACGCCCCGCACCCCGATATATCAACAGTCTTTTATGCTACGGGGTGAAGAGTTTGTAGCGAGGTGCCCACAGCTGGAACCAGGGTGCCGCTCCCCCGCTTCCCTAGCGCTTGCCCACTGCATCCTGGCAGGTTAAATGGCCCGGTTAAACGGCAGAACCCCCGCGCATCCACAGTGGACACGCGGGGGTTCCGCTCGGTTTGTCAAGCCTTATATCTCAAGGCAAGAAAGGGTGCTTAGAAGTCCCAGTCCTCGTCCTCGGTGTTCACGGCCTTACCAATCACGTAGGAAGAGCCGGAACCGGAGAAG
>CALGXU010000485.1 GCA_937935205.1 uncultured Rothia sp. | reverse complement strand
TACAGCTATACCACCGAGCCGGCCCGCTAACTCCACCCCCGACCCGAGAGGACCTGATACCCCATGGCTTACAACAACAGCTGCACCGCAGCCCAGCGCCGCTACATTGAGACGCTGGCAAGGGATTTGACCGACGATCAGCTCAACAGGGCAATCCGCAAGACCGGCACCAGCTCGACGCGCGTGTATGGTTCCATGCACACGCGCAACCAGCGACTGCAGCACCTGACTAAGGACTACGCCTCTACCCTCATTAACCTTCTGAAGGATCAGAAATACGTGGACTCGCTGATCGCTACCGACGGTCACGAGAAGACCGATGAGGAAGAGGGGGAGAACTAGGGGGTGGCGCTAATGATACTAGCCGCTCTCACGGCTGAGGGTATCATTGCCGGTGCAATTGTCCTTGCCGTCCTGTTTGCACTGATTCTGATGATGTACTGGATTTGGTGTGAACTCAAAGATGGAGCCACGCTATACTCAACGCGATATTTAGTGGCCATGTTTTGGATGTTGGCCTTATCGGTCGTGGTATGGGCTATCCAAGGCGTTTTATTGCTCATGCAAATATGAAAGCCCCCGCCGCCGCCGCTCACAGAGGGCGGGGGAAACAGGCACCGGGGGAACCCCCGCGCCCGCGCGGCGTGCAAGGGAAGAAAAAATGAAGGTCTTAGCAGTCATGATTACTCTGCATTAGCCCCATTTGCATGGCTCTAGCGTGATAGACTTATGAGCATACGTTGTAGAATATTAAGAATCTTTCAACACGCTTTGATGTTCTACACAAAGTAAAAAATGGGCTGAAATCCACACGGATTTCAGCCCATTTTCTATGCCCTATGAAACCTCCACATGCTGCTAGTCAGCGGGGGAGAGGCTCGCCAATGCCGGGTGATTGCGCAGCGCTTCCTCCAGCTCACCGGGCAGCTCATCAAGGTACGCGCTCGTCACAGCCACAGATGAATGGCCCAGGATCTTTGAGACCACCTTCAAGTCCCAGCCCGCAGCCAACAGCAGTGTCGCCGCGGTGTGGCGCAGGGCGTGCGGAGTCAGCTCCCGATACAGTCCGGAGACCTCCGCGTCCTCCAGAACACGGCGAGCGCACCGGTCTACAATGCGATTCACGGCAACGGTGCTGAGGCGGTTGCCTCTGGTGGAGATGAAGACCCAGGGGATTGTGGCATCAAGCTTGCGGGTGCGGATATAAGAGTCACGGATTCGCACGTATTCGCGCCACGTGGCGGCAAGGCTTCGGGGCAGAGGGATAGTGCGCTCGATATTACCCTTGCCAATAACCGAGATGCTCAGCTCCGATCCGGATTCCTGAACGTCTACAATGCGCAAACCGTTAAGCTCAGAGGCACGCAGCCCTAATGTCACCAGGGTATAGAGAATCAGCTGATCGCGGTGCCACGTAAAGACGGCTTTCTCGCCCTCTTCCTCTGCAGGGTAGGGGCCGGGTCCGACCTCCAAGAGGGCTTGGGCCTGCGCCAAAGACAGTGACTTGCGCTTGCGGTTCACCGGCGTGCCGGCACGTACCGTGGTGGAGATCGTCATTTTCTTTGATGGATCAGCAATCACCCAATCACGCTGAAATGCGTAGGCCAAGCAGGAGCGCACCGCGGCCATAAATCCCTGCCGAGTGTACGCACTACGCACCGCAGCATTCTTGGTCTCCAGTGATTCAGCGCGGCGGCGATCGGGCAGCTTGGCGTACTCAATGACTAGCTGATCGAGGCGCTCGCCGGTGATGGAGGAGAGCCAGGC
>CALGXU010000484.1 GCA_937935205.1 uncultured Rothia sp. | reverse complement strand
AAAGACCCCGCCCCGCGCTCACTGCTGTGGGGCGCGGGGCGGGATTCATCATCATTCAGTAGGCGGCAGGTCGCCCCGCCGACTCCGTATCCCACACGTCAAGGTAGGTGCCCTTCCCCGTATAGGAAGGAACTTATAGCGTGTGGATATCTCTCCTGTAACCCATCGAATGTATGTGGGCCAATTCTTATCTCTGCAAACCATGAGCGTGGTGCGTGGGGGTGTTGTCAGGCGTTATTCACCGGTGAATTGTTCTGTGCGTGTCAAGACCGGGAAAGACCTATACCGGTTACCTTTTAAGGTTTGCTCCTCCCACCCTATGGGCTGTGCCACGCCTCAATCAACCCAGCGGGCGCGTGTGAATTTCTATGACTCTTTATTTCGCATTTGTCACGAAATATTTCGGTCCCCCCGTCACAAAAAGATTTTTTCGTCACAAACGTGACCTCCCTCCCGCGCGCCCCGTACACTCAAACAACGAGATCATGAGTCCCGGCGCTAAGCTCTGGCTAGCCGGGCGGCAACCCTCTCCCGTAGCGGGGTGCCCCAGATGATGATCTGGCCTCAACGGAATGAGGCAAGTACGGCGCGAACGCGCCACCTGCACGAAGGTCACCACCGAACGCAGAAGGTGTCAGGAGGCGGCGCGCGGGGTGCAGGGTACAAACCCGATCGTCCCCGATCATTCGCGAAAGGAAAATCGATGGCTGAGCAGAAGAAGCGCATCGTAGTTAACGCATTCGAGATGACCTGCATCGGTCACCAGAGCTTCGACCTCTGGCGTCACCCGCGCTCCCGCGCAACCGAGTACAACACCATCAAGTACTGGACTGACCTGGCTAAGACCCTTGAGCGCGGCCTGTTCGACGCCGTGTTCATCGCTGACGTGGTCGGCATCTACGACGTGTACAAGAACTCTGCCGCTCCCGCCATCGAGGGTGCCGCTCAGGTTCCCGTGAATGACCCCGCAACCCAGATTTCTGCAATGGCTGCAGTGACCGAGCACCTCGGCTTCGGCGTGACTGCTGCCGCTACTTTCGAGCAGCCCTACACCCTGGCTCGCCGCTACGCCTCCCTCGACCACCTGACCGAGGGCCGCGTCGGCTTCAACGTGGTGACTTCTTACCTGCCGTCGGCTGCTGAGAACCAGGGCCTGCCCACCCAGATCCCGCACGACGAGCGCTACGACATCGCTGACGAGTTCCTGGACGTCTGCTACAAGCTGTGGGAAGGCTCCTGGGAAGACGGCGCAGTCATCAAGGACCGCGAGCGCGGCATCTACGCTGACCCCTCCAAGGTCCACCCGATTGGCCACAAGGGCAAGTACTTCTCCGTGCCCGGCATCTCCCTGACCGAGCCGAGCCCGCAGCGCACCCCCGTGATCTTCCAGGCTGGCGCATCCAGCCGCGGCCAGAAGTTCTCCGGTAAGCACGCTGAGGCTGTGTTCATCAGCGCCCTGCGCCCGGACCTGACCCGCGTTGTGACCGACCGTATTCGTGCCGCTGCCGAGGAGCAGGGCCGTAGCCGCGACGACGTGAAGATCCTCGCAATGCTCTCGGTCATCGTGGACGAGACCGAAGAGAAGGCAAAGGCAAAGTACGAGGAGTACAAGAAGTACATCAACCTCGAATCTGCACAGGCTATTATCGGCGGCTGGTCCGGCGTTGACCTGTCCCAGTTCGACGAGGACGAGATCCTGAACTACGTGCAGACCGAGTCGATTCAGTCCTTCCTGACCCCCTTCACCCTGCAGGCGAAGGACAAGAAGTGGACCCGCAAGGCTATCGCCGAGCACACCACCATCGGCGGCATGGGCGAGGTCATTGTTGGCGACCCGGTTCAGGTTGCTGACGAGCTGGAGCGCTGGATCGACGAGGGTGGCCTGGACGGCATCAACCTGGCGTACCACGTCTCCCCGGGTTCCTTCGAGGACTTCATCGAGTACGTTGTTCCCGAGCTGCAGAAGCGCGGCCGCTACCGCACCGAGTACGAGGGCAACACCCTGCGTGAGAACATCTTCGGTAAGGGCCACACCAAGGTTGCTGACTCCCACCCGGCTGCTAAGTACCGCGGCGCATACGTGGGCAAGCCTTCCGCGGCTGACACCCCGGCTCGCGCAATCGCTGAATAAGCGTTGCCGCTGAAGCGTACCGTGTAGGTTCGCTCAAACTTAACGATTGAAAACAAGAACGCCCGTTCTGCTGGAGGATTTGTATCCCCGGCGGAGCGGGCGTTTCTTTATACTGGGTGGCATGACTGAACTGAACCAGGTTGAACTGAACCATGATGACCGCTGCCC
>CALGXU010000483.1 GCA_937935205.1 uncultured Rothia sp. | reverse complement strand
CATCGTACGGTTCCGGCTCGAGTTTGACCGCTGGCCCGATATGCGGAACCCGCAGGATCTGGCGTGGGTTGATACGTGGGATAACCTCGAGTGGACGCAGCCCCTGTTCAGGAAGCTGTACAGAAGGCGCAACAAAATCACCGGCCTGTCGGATATCAAGATGTAGTGCCGCACGGCAACAGCCCCATGCATAGAGAAAGTTCCTGGGTTGGGAAATAACCTCGGCCGCAGAGTATTTCTACGTCGAACAGCACTCGGCAAACACACGAGATTAAAACAAAATAAAAAATACTTTTGACTATCACCTCAAGGTTGAATGGAATCCCCTAACGAGGCGCCGACTAGGACGAAATATTATCCGCCCTCTCAGATTAGGCTGATAGAGTGGTACTGGGCCCGGCCCTCCGTCTACCTCTGCAGGCATCTTTTGGTTGCGTTTCAAGTGCGCCACTATCGGTTGCTTGCACGACACATAACTTAAACGAAAAGATCATCATGACCAACCACACCACCGCGCGTCAGCGCTTATTCCGCTTTCCTTTGATTTTGGGTGTCACTACGGCACTTATTTTCTCGTCTTGTTCCACGGGTACGAACAACAATAGCGCCCCTTCCGATAAGGGCACCGTCACTTCCCAGAGCCCCCACCAGGTGGAGAACGCTACTAATGTTCTGCAGAACGTGAATATTCAGATGGGCCGTGACGGCGAGGTCTCGTCGATTGAGTCGACCAACATTTACGTTAACGATAAAGACCGTACAAGCTCCACGAGCAATGTGCAGTTCAAGCCGAAGGACGTCGTCAATGACCTTCCCGTGCGTGTAAGCCTGCAGTATTCTAGCGAGCGCGGTAGCGGCACTAACCTGAATGATTTGAACGGTTACAGCGGCGAAATCACCATTAAGGTTACGGTCGAAACCCTGACGGTGAAGACTCAGGACGTCACCTATGATGCATCCGGTACCAGCCGTACTAGCCCCGCACCGGTTGGTACTCCGTTCTCCATCGCTGCTTCTACCGTTCTTTCGGGCTCTCCGACCCAGGTTATTACGACCCCTGATGCCGCTGATTCGTCAACGAATGGCGTGGTAAGCACCAATGATGAAGGTAAAGCTGTTGTTCAGTGGGGCGCTATTTCGGCGCCTCCGGTGACCGGCAGTTCCTCTTCATTTGTGTTGAAGGTTAAGGCGAAGGATTTTAGCGCGCCCACCTTCAACATTTCGGTACAGCCTGGCTTTGCCTCCGATTTGTCTGGTGCGGGAATCATTACTAATGGCTTCACCTCTCAGGATGCGTCTCAGGTGGCGCTTCTGCAGCGCACTATCGATACCGTCAACGATGTTAATTCAACGTTGAATAGCGCCAGTTCACAGGTTGCTCAAGTGCGTCAGAACCTGGATGATACGTCTGCAACTTTCGGTAAGGATGTTGCCGAGCATCTGAAGACTCAGAATGAATCATTGACAAAGACCATGCAGGGTCTGCAAGCGAATATTGAGAGCCTTCAGAAGGACCTTTCTGAGGCTTCGCGTACCAATAATTCTCAGCTGATTTCCCAGCTGGAACGTACTGTCGCGGCTCTTCACACCATGCTGGGTGATACGACGGCACGCCCCAATGTGTCCGTTTCGCATAGTGATGGTCGTTGTGTTGTTCATCGTGAGGAGGATGCAAGTAGCCGTAGCGTGTACGGTAACTTGGTTCAGCTCTCTGCGGTCCTGAACGCGTATGCGGAAGCAAGCTCGGACTGCCAGCAGGATCTTACGGCTTCGATTCGTGAGATTGTGGGCCCGGAGCACCCGACCGCCGAGACTTGCTCTTCTAACGGCTCGGTGACCTGTGCCCTATTTGGTGCGTCGGTGACGGTGCAGAGCTCCTTGATTGCACTGGTTGCTACCGGCGAGAAGATTGTGGATCATCTGCAGCCGGAGTATTTGAAGGGTGCGAACACCAACTATTCCGCGTTGAAGCGTCAGATGGATGAGATTGTTCAGCAGGTGGAGAAGGACCCGTCTTCTCTTGACGCTGATGCTGTGCGCGCTTTGCGAG
>CALGXU010000482.1 GCA_937935205.1 uncultured Rothia sp. | reverse complement strand
CGCGATGCCGGTGGTGCCGTTGACGAGCAGGTTCGGGAACGCTGCGGGCAGCACGGAGGGCTGCATGAACTGGTTGTCGTAATTCGGTACGAAGTCAACCACGTCTTCTTCGAGGTCCGCGGTGAGTGCCTGCGCGGCGGGTGCCATGCGTGCTTCGGTGTATCGGGCGGCTGCCGGGCCGTCGTCGAGGGAGCCGAAGTTACCGTGACCGTCAACGAGGGGCAGACGCAGCGCGAAGGGCTGGGCGAGGCGCACCATCGCGTCGTAGATGGCGGCGTCGCCGTGCGGGTGGAGCTTACCCATGACCTCGCCGGTCACGCGGGCGCTCTTGACGTGGCCCTTATCGGGGCGCAGACCCATCTGCTGCATCATGTAGAGGATGCGGCGCTGCACGGGCTTGAGGCCGTCGCGGGCATCGGGGAGGGCGCGCGAATAAATCACCGAGTAGGAGTATTCCAGGAAGCTGGTTTCCATCTCGGCGGATACGTCGATGTCGACGATATTCTCTACCACATCCACCGGGTAGTCGCTGACGGCGGATTTGGATCGGCGAGCCATATATCTCCTCGTGTCGGTGTGTTTTCGCTCCTCCTATTTTAGCGGGTGGGAGCGGATCAGACGGGCTGGTTGGTTAGCATCATCTGTGGGGTGCGCCAAGCCAGTCGCGGGGTAATAACCGGAGCGTACCGGGGGAGCGCACGCCGTCATATGAGCCTGTATTAGCGTGGTCAAGTAGCACAGCCCGGCTGGAACCCTCTAAGGTAGAGGGTAGTAATACCTAACCGCCTTCATCGTGTGCGCCGACCGACGTCGCCTCATGAGGGCACAGCACGAAAGAGGTACGATGTACGCCACCACCCCCGAACGCGAGCAACTGGTCGCAGACATTAAGCATGCCGGTTTCTACCCCGACCTCGTGCTGGAAGTGGTGGATGACGCGCTGGCGGGTCTGAACCCGGACGCGCACTTCGTACAGCATGAAACCCACTTCTCCCGCGATGATTTTCACCGCCACATCACCGTGATGGTGCTCTGCGGTGAGCACGTCATCTTTGCGCACCTGGACGACCAGCACCTTGAGGGTGACGCGCAGGGTACCGTGGCGCATGTGAGCGTGGAGGCGGTGCACCTGAGCGCCCTGAACGCGGTCACCATCAGCTATGGTTTCAGCCAGCCGCAGGCGTACAACGCCGGTAGCACCGCCCCGACTGAGATTTCCTTCCAGATTGCCTGGACCGGTTCGCTGCACATGGAGTTGGCGCCTGCCGGTTGCCAGGATCCGCAGTGCAATGCCGACCACGGCTTTACCGGCGATGCGCGCCGTGAGGACATTGCGGTGCGTGTTTCTGCGACCGCTGACGGCCCGGAGTCGGTTCAGCGTGCGCAGCATTTTGCGCGTGCTCTGCACCGTGCCCGCATGTACGCAACCCGCCGGTAAACAGCACCGATAAGCACCCCGAGAGAGACCCGAGAGGAACCTATGACGGCCCCGTCCCGCACCGAACAGCCCACTCTGCACGATGTTCTGGGTGCGCCGTTGCCTCCCGCACCCGCCTACGGCAGCAATAGCATCGCCGATGTGCTGGAGTCCGCCTCCTCTCTGGTGGCTCAGCGAAGCCTGGCGCGCCCCGCGCACGCCCTGGATGCGGACCCGGCGTTCAACTCTGCTGCCGATCCGCTGAACCTTGCCGGTCGCCTCGCGGAGCAGGATGTTGACCCGGCGTCTTTCCGTCACGCCTGCGTGGTCATGGTGGACGGCCTGGGCGAGCAGCTGCTCAACAGCTACGGCGGCTACGCGCCCGCCCTGCGTAAGACCCTGAACCTGGGCCCGCTGGACGCCGCGTTCCCCACCACGACCGCCGCCTCCCTGACCTCGTTGGGTACCGGCACGGCACCCGGCGCGCACGGCATTGCCGGCTACGAGGTGCGCAACCCGGCAGGTAACGGGGGAGCGGGCTCGGTCATGAACCACCTGTCCGGTTGGGATCAGTCGGTGGACCCGCACGCCTGGCAGCCGCTGCCGACCGTGCTGGAACGCCACCATACGAACCGCCGCGTGCTCACCATTTCGCTGGGTAAGTACCGCGGTACCGGCCTGACTGAGGCGGCGTTGCGCGGCGGCGACTTCGTGGATGCCGTCGGCTATAACGCCCGCGTCACCTACGCCCTGGAGACGCTCTCCAGCCGCACCCCGACCACCGTGTACCTGTACTGGGGCGAGATTGACGCGGCGGGCCACCGCTACGGCGTGGGTAGCGACGAATGGCTGCAGCAGCTGGAGGAACTGAACTCGGCGCTCAAGCGTCTGGCGGAGCGCGCCCCGGCGTGGGCGGCGCTCTTCGTGACCGCCGATCACGGCATGGTGAACGTGCCCGAGCATCAGCGCATCGACTACTCGGGCGTGGAGGAGCTGACCCGCAATATCGCAATGACCGCCGGTGAACCGCGCGCCGTGCACCTGTACCTCGAAGACACCTCGGAGGCGGCACGCACCGCCACCGCCCAGCGTTGGGCGCAGTACTGGGGCGAGCGCGCCTGGGTGATTGACTCTCGCGAGCTGATGCGTGCCGGCTACTTTGGCCCGGTCATTACGGATGCGGCGCGCGGCCGCATCGGCGACCTGATGGTGTGCGCTCGCGACGACTGGGCGCTGTACGATATGCGCCACTATCAGGAGCGTGCCCTGCACATGGTGGGTCAGCACGGTTCTCTGACGGACGCTGAGCGTCTGGTGCCGTTGCGCATACTCAAGACTTTCTAAAGTACTAGAGGACGCAGGCTGAGGAGATCAGACTGAGAAGATAGAGAAAACCGCTGGTTATTCGGGTGAATAACCAGCGGTTTTCGTATGTCTAAATGGCACTGTCTAAATGCTCTCGCCTAGATGCCCCTATCGGGCGGCGCGAGGGCGCTCGCTTACTTGCGGCTACCGAAGATGATGTCATCCCATGCCGGAACGCTCACGCGCTGCTTCTTCGAAGAGGAAGGCTTGGGCTTTTCTGCGGGTGCGGGCACGGCGGAGGCGGGCTCAGGCTGTGCCTCAGCAACGGAGGCCTCGGCAGCGGGCGCCTCAGCGGCCTCAGCAGCGGGTGCATCCTCGATG
>CALGXU010000481.1 GCA_937935205.1 uncultured Rothia sp. | reverse complement strand
CCTATGAACAAGACCATTTTTGGCTAATTGCCGAACAAGGAAGCTATGTAGCTACTCTGTCCATCAGTCTCGTAGAGTTGTGTGAGTTTGCGTCTGCCCATCTCTTCTAGACCTTTAATGGGGATGCTAGTAATACCTGAGCATCACTAGCAGTTACACACAGTTAGTAGCCGTTACATAGATTCTTGAACCGCCCCGTTTGACGCCAGGGAAATTCCCCGACTCCAATCAGGGAATTTAATAGGAGTAGCAACTCCTATGGTTAAGAACTATTTACGACTTACTTTAGTATATATGACTAGAGGTGATCACCGCAACCACCCATACAATTCTCTATCCAGGCTTTGGACCTGAGAAACCCCGCTAAAACTACAAGTTTTAGCGGGGTTTCTCTAGCGGGATATCCCGCGTTGTCTTTAAACCTCTAATCAAATAGACAACTTTAGTATATATGATTAGCGGCAGCCACCGCAACCCCCCACCCCGTTTTTAGACAAGAAACCCCTGAGTGCGAGCGCTTTCAGTACCGACGCCTTTACCCAGGGGATCTGGGGGTTATTTGTTGATGTGTTCGATGCGTAGGGCGCGGCTGGTGATGAGGGCGAAGCACCAGCCGGGTACTCGGCTTTGTTCGCTGAGCTGCTCGGTGGAGGCGTACCCTTCATCTGTGATGAGGCGGATTGCTGCGGGGTATAGTGAGGAATCCTCGGGGGTGCCGATGTTTCCCGGCTCAATCATTTTCCAGCCGTAGGCCTTCAGCTCTTGGAGGCGTTCATGGTACCGGCGCGTCTTGAGGATTCCGCGGTGATGCGCGCACGAGAGCATCCACTGGACAGGCACACCCCACTTCTCCTTCATCTCAAATAGGCGCATCCAGCCGTCCTGGGTGAACCGCTTCGGGAACTCGCGTTCAAAGGCTTCTGCAGGAAGCAGCAGGTGCTCAGCGAAACTGGTTGCCTGGTCCCAATACGGTTTACGTTGCGGTTCCGCGTCGGCATGCATGACGAGGTGACCTAGCTGGGTCGCCAGATCGACGCGCTGCCAGTAGTAGTTCTGAGACCAGGTGTTGAGTACGACCAGGGGGAAGGTGCCGGTATCGACGCTATACGGTGCGCAGGCGCTCGCTCGCTCGGGTGCCCAGATGACGCGGACTCCGTTGTTCTCAGCAGAGCGGATTAGGTGCCTGATTGGTTCGTTAGCCGGCACTGCCCAAGCCTGCCGGACAAGCTCTGCAGCCAGTTCGGGGATCGTGCTTTCTTGCACCTCTGGATCAGCAGGAATATCGGGAAGGTTACGCGCGGGGAAATCCACGTAGGTTGCCAGCATGGAATCGACATACTGGGCCGCCGTCACGTAAGCGAGCGCGCCCTTCTGAGCGTGCTCTGAGAGTATCTTGGCTCACGGGGTTGGGCAGAGCCAGCACCCAGCA
>CALGXU010000480.1 GCA_937935205.1 uncultured Rothia sp. | reverse complement strand
ACGCACGTAAGCTGCGGGGCCGCCTGCAGACCGGCGTGGAGAAGGCGGTGCAGTCCTGCGTGGTCGCCCCGGTGCAGCTGGAAGCAAAGCGCCTCAACTCCTACCGCAAGGCGCTGGACATCTAGCGAACTAACTTCCGATAAGCTGCATCAGGCTAAGAGAACACAAAAGAATCCCTCCCCACCTCAATCGAGGCGGGGAGGGATTCTTCCATTAAATCTATATGCTACTGAAGCTTAGATCTCTTCAGCATTCTCAGCGCAGGGAGCCTGCTGAGACGCCGCAAGCTCACGCAGACCGTCCGTAATCGCCTGAGCAGCCTTAACGACCAGCTCGGGGTAGTTGCGGTTCGGCTGGCGGGTCATGCGGTCAATCGGGCCTGAGATAGACACTGCCGCAATCACCTTGCCGCCGGGCGCACGCACCGGAGCAGAGACCGAGGCGGTACCGCGCTCGCGCTCACCCACGGACTGCGCCCAACCGATGCGGCGCACAGCCGCGAGCATGGCGGCGCTGAAGTGGGCGTCGCGCAGGCCTTCAACAATGCGGTTCTGGTCTTCCCACGCCAGCAGAACCTGGGCTGCGGAACCAGCCTGCATGGACAGCTGGGTGCCCACCGGAATAGATTCGTGCATGCCGGAGGGGCGTGCCGCGGTCGCAGCGCACACGCGCCAGTCGCCCTGTCGGCGGTACAGCTGGGTGGACTCATCAGCGTCAAGGCTGAGCTTCTGCAGAATCGGGTCGGCCACAGTGATGAGCTCATCAGAAACGGTGGCGGAGGCGAGTTCGGTCAGGCGGGGGCCGAGCATGAAGCGTCCCTGCACGTCGCGGGCTACGAGGCGGTGATGTGCCAGTGCCACGGCGAGGCGGTGCGCGGTGGGTCGTGCCAGGCCGGTTGCCTTGACGAGGTCGCCCAGGGATACGGGGCCTGCCTCGAGGCAATCAAGAATGAGGGTCGCCTTGTCGAGCACGCCAACGCCGGAGGAGCCGTGGGAGTGTACCTCTACCATCTGCTCGTCGGCGGCCATGTGTTCGGGCGGCTTGACGGGGTCGACAACCGGTGCGTTGTGGTGTGTGGATGCGTTGGGGTGACGCATTCCGTGTGCGTTAAAACGTGAGGCGGAAGGAGTCATTCTTATATTCTATCTCAGAATATGAAAGATACCCCGGACTTCATGGACTCTTTTGGGTGCAGAGCTGAAGATGGAATCACCCCCTACGGGATAAATTATGACCTTTTCATAATAAGTGTTTATGTGGGTTTATGGGTGAAAATATGCGAAAAGTCGCAGAAAAATGCGGATAATCCCGCAAAATTACCCTGGAGTCATAGAGTAAACCCACATAAAAACACTCGCTGGTTCGGGGTGTTTCTGGGCCGTCTCACAGGCTAAGAATTCGTGAAAAAATATGCGACACGCCGCAGGGAAATACCGATTTGAGGGTCCCATCGGGTACATAATCCGCCCCTCAACCCCGCAAACCAGCGGCACGCATCACACCGAACGCATCCACCGTAGGAACGCATCAAGCAGGAGAAAGCATGACTAGCGAACAGAACGCAACCACCGCGGGCACCCGTCCGCGCACCCTGGCAGAAAAAGTCTGGGACGCACACGTCGTCGTCCCCGGTGAAAACGGCAAGCCCGACCTGCTCTACATCGACCTGCAGCTACTGCACGAAGTGACCTCGCCCCAGGCATTCGAAGGTCTGCGCATCGAGAACCGCCCCCTGCGCCGCCTCGACCTGACCATCGCCACCGAGGATCACAACACCCCCACCGACAACATCTTCGGCACCATCGCCGACCTGACCAGCCGCACCCAGATCGAGACCCTGCGCCGCAACGCTAAGGAATTCGGCGTGCGCATCCACTCCCTCGGCGACGAGGAGCAGGGTATCGTGCACGTGGTCGGCCCGCAGCTGGGTCTGACCATGCCCGGCATGACCATCGTCTGCGGCGACTCCCACACCTCCACCCACGGTGCGTTCGGCGCTCTCGCGTTCGGTATCGGCACCTCCGAGGTGGAGCACGTCATGGCAACCCAGACCCTGCCCCTGGCACGCTTCAAGACCATGGCAATCAACGTTGAAGGCACCCTCAAGCCCGGCGTGACCGCTAAGGACATCATCCTCGCCGTCATCGCGCAGATCGGCACCGGCGGCGGCCAGGGCTACGTGCTCGAGTACCGTGGCTCCGCAATCCGCTCCCTCTCCATGGAGGGCCGCATGACCATGTGCAACATGTCCATCGAGGCGGGCGCACGCGCAGGCATGGTCGCTCCCGACGAGACCACCTTCGAGTACATCAAGGGTCGCCAACACGCGCCCAAGGGCGAAGAGTGGGACAAGGCGGTCGAGTACTGGAAGAGCCTGCCCACCGACGAAGGCGCCGTCTTCGACAAGGAAATCTTCATCAACGCTGACGAGCTCGAACCTTTCGTCACCTGGGGTACCAACCCCGGTCAGGGTATTCCGCTGAGCCGCGCTGTTCCCTCCCCGGACGATTTTGAGGATGAGAACGACAAGGTCGCAGCAGAACGCGCCCTCGAGTACATGGGCCTGGAGGCGGGCACCCCCATGAAGGAAATCCCCGTGGACGTCGTCTTTCTGGGCTCCTGCACCAACTCCCGCATCGAGGATCTGCGCGCCGCTGCGGACATCGTGCGCGGCCGCACCATCGCCGAGAACGTGCGCATGATGGTCGTGCCCGGCTCCCAGAAGGTCCGCGCGCAGGCAGAAGCAGAAGGCCTGGACAAGGTCTTCAAGGACTTCGGCGCCGACTGGCGCTTTGCCGGTTGCTCCATGTGCCTGGGCATGAACCCCGACCAGCTGGCACCCGGTGAGCGTTGCGCCTCCACCTCGAACCGTAACTTTGAGGGCCGCCAGGGTAAGGGTGGCCGCACCCACCTGGTCTCCCCGGTGGTTGCCGCCGCAACCGCTGTGCGCGGTACCCTGTCCGCCCCGTCCGACGTCGTGGCCTAGCACGCCGCTATAGCTAAGGAGCCATTATGGAACCCATTATTAAGCACACCGGCATTGGCGTGCCGCTGCGTTCTTCGAATGTTGATACCGACCAGATCATCCCCGCGGTCTACCTCAAGCGAGTGACCAAGACCGGCTTCGATGATGCCCTCTTCGCCAACTGGCGTAAGGACCCCGAGTTCATCCTGAACCAGGAGCCTTACAAGCACGGTAGCGTACTGGTGGCGGGCCCGGACTTCGGTACCGGTTCTTCCCGTGAGCACGCCGTGTGGGCACTGCGCGACTACGGTTTCAAGGTCGTTATTTCTGCTCGTTTTGCTGATATTTTCCGCGGCAACTCCGGTAAGCAGGGCCTGGTCACCGCACAGGTTGCACAGGACGATATTGAGCTGATTTGGAAGGCGCTGGAGCACGAGCCCGGCACCGAAATCACCGTTGACCTGGAGTCCAAGACCGTAACCGTGGGCGCTCTGGTCGTTCCCTTCGAGATTGACGACTATGTGCGCTGGCGCCTCATGGAGGGCCTGGACGACATCGGTCTGACCCTGCAGAACCTCGAGGCTATCGAGGCGTACGAGGCGAAGCGCCCCTCCTGGATGCCCCGCACTCAGGAACTCTAAGCTAGGGAATCTCTCAGCCGAGCGTTCTAAGCTGAACACTCTAAGCTGGGCGCTCTAAAACCTAGAGATATAAAGCTCGAAGGCGGTGACTGAATCAGTCGCCGCCTTCGAGCTTTTCTGCGCCCAAAACCGTGGCGCACATATAAAAGCGCCTCCCCGGAGCATCAGCTTCCGGGGAGGCGCATTTATTGGCGACCTAGAGTTTAGACACCCTCAGTGATGGGGGTGTTCAGGGTTGCGTTCTCGGTGCAGCTGTACAGTGCCGCCGAACCGGGGGAGCGCACGCCCGCGGTCGGGTTGGCGTTCTGCGCGGTGGCAAGAGCGAAGTCAGAAACCACCTCGTGGTTAATGTAGCTGCCGCCTGCACCGCCGCCGCTGCTCAGAGAGCTGAGCGAGTAGATGTTGCCTTCGCTCTCGAACTGCACCTGACGGCCGAAAACGCCCTCGCTGTACGTACCGACGGTCCAGATGTTCAGGCCTGCACCGCCGCCGCCGTAGCCGGCGCCTCCGCCGGAAGCGACGGTGGTGAGGGAGAGCTTGCCGTAGGTGTGGGAGAGCAGCGCGCCGGAGCCACCCTTACCGCGGTAGGAGCCGGTAGCGTCCGCACCGCCGGTGCCCTTCTCCTTCTCACTCACGGAGTCGCCCTCGTAGCGGTAGTAGCGCGGGAAGCTGTACGAATCGAACCAGGGACTGGACATGGGCAGGAGCTTCAGCTCGTTGTTCTCGTCGAGGACGCCGATCAATGCCTCACCGAGGGTACCCGCGACGCCGGAGCGACCAGCGGTACCGCCGGTGACCATGAAACGCATGTCGAGGGTCTTGTCGTCCTCGTCGAGGGGCATGAATTCCTGGTAGGGGCTTGCCATGAGCATGCCGCCCTGGCCGGTGTTGTCGGTGCCCAGATCGCCGCCTGCGCTGCCGCCTGCGGTGGTGGACGCATCGCGACGGTCCAGCGCAACGCGCAGTGCCGGGTTCAGTTGGTCCTTGGGCTGGGTGTCGAAGAGGCTCTGGTGGGTGGTGAGGGTTCCCAGCTGTGCGCCGCCGCCACCTGCACCCGCAACGGCTACGACGGTGACTGCGCCGTCACGGACCAGCTCGACTGCGGAGGAACCGCCGCC
>CALGXU010000479.1 GCA_937935205.1 uncultured Rothia sp. | reverse complement strand
GAACTGGTGGTACTCCACCAGAATCGGCACGAACAGCGCCGCGAAGAACACCGCCAGCAACGCACCAAAGAGCAGAATACGAGCACGGTTGAATGGACGAGCCACCGCAGCCAAGTTCCACAGGCCCATCATCACCAGGGTAATGAACGAAGCCGTCTGAATCTGACGGATATCCTCAACACCCATGCCACGAGCCGCGAACGTTACCGACAACAGCATCGCAACCACAATAATCGAGTTCGGAACCGTGTAATTCAGCACGCGGCGCAAGAAGCCCGGCACGTAACGGCGCGAATTCGGCAACAGAGTCAACGCGAAGGACGACGCACCCACAATCAAGAAGTCCGCAGTCGAGTACTGACGCGGCAAGAACGGGAAGGTCAAACCAAAGAGGCTGAACAGAACACCCAGAAGAATCGCGAAACCAGTCTTCGTCAAGAACAGGTTCGCCACCATCTCAATGTTCGTAATGACCTGACGGCCCTGCTCCAGTGCAGCCGGTAGCGACGAGAACTTACCGTCCAACAGAACCAGGCGAGAAACAGCCTTCGTCGCCGGAGCAGCGTTACCCATCGCAATACCCAAGCTTGCATGCTTGAGCGCCAGAGCATCGTTAATGCCGTCACCGGTCATCGCCACCACATGGCCGCGCTCCTTCAGAGCAATCACCATGTTCTTCTTCTGCTCGGGCGACACACGACCGAAAATATTATGAGTAGCCGCAGCCTCAGCAAGCTCCGGGCCGTCCTCAGGCAGAGTCGAAGCGTCAACCGCACCCGCAGAAGTATCCATGCCCGCAGTCTTCGCAGCCGCAGCCACAGTGAACGGGTTATCACCCGAGAAGACCTTCAGCGTCACACCCTGACGGTGGAAATACTCCACAATTTCAGGCGCATCCGCACGCACATTCTCACGGAAAATCACAAACAGAACCGGGGTAGCATCCGACGGGATCTTCTGGACCGGCTCATCCTTCTCATTGCGAACCACCGCAGAAGCATGCGCCAAAACCATCGTGCGCAGACCCAGCGCCGCCAACTCAGCGGCACGCTCACGCTCAGCGGTACCCTTGGCGAGAAGCGCCTCCGGAGCACCCAGAAGCCACGCACCCGAATCCTTAAACTCAATCGCGCTAAAACGCAGAGCCGAGGAGAACGGCACAATACCGGTCACCAACGCCGAGGAAGCCTCCGGGAAACCACCGGTCAGAGCCGCAGCAGTCGGGTTCGCGTTCTCATCGTGACCAAACCACGCCAGCGCCTCATTCCAGCCGGCAGGCAGAGAAGCACGCCAAGAAGTGTGCTCGGCAGAGTCAGCATCCGGGCCCTCAGCCTCAGCAACGGTGTCCAGCGGGCGCACCGAATCAAAAATCACGCCACCCTCAGTCAGGGTGCCGGTCTTATCGAAGCAGACCACATCCACACGAGCCAGAACCTCAACCGCAGGCTGCTCCTGCACCAGGATGTTGTGCTTACGACCCAGCGCCACAGCCGCCGCCGCAAACGCCAGGGTGGTCATCAGAGCCAGACCCTGCGGAATCATCGAAGCAACCGATGACACCACAGCAATAGAAACCTGCTCCCACAGGTGGTTCTGCTGCACGGTCTCCAGGCCACCAGCCGCCTGAATCTGACCCCATGACACCACAGGAATAATGACCGCAAGGCCCACCGTAATCCAGCGGACCACACGGTTCAGTGCATCACGCAGCTCAGACTGAATACGCGAGAACTGGCGCGCCTCATCAGAAATCTTGCTTGCACGAGAATTCGCGCCCACATGAGACAGCAGGACGCGGCCGGTACCACCCAGCACACTCGACGCCGACAGCACCATATCGCCGGGGCGCTTAGCAATCGGGTCGTTCTCACCGGTCAGCAGAGACTCATCCAGCTCCAAAGAATCGGAGGTGAGCACAATAGCATCCGCAGGAACCTGATCGCCGCGCTTGAGGATGACAACGTCACCCTCAACCAGCTGCTCCATCGGAACCTCAATGCTCTTACCGTCACGCACGGCAGTAGCGGGGGAGCGGTCCAGCAGGGAGATGCGGTCCAGCTCAAGCTTCGCCTTGTACTCCTGCACAAAACCAATCACCACGTTAGCGATAACAGCCGCCAGGAAGAGCAGATCAGCCCAACGCTGGTACATAATCACCACAGCACCACAGGCACCCAACACAAAGTTGAAGACCGTGAACAGGTGCGCACGCATAATGCTCCACAGCGTGCGAGAAGACTTATTGTTCTGGGTATTGACCCTACCCTCAGCAGTCAGGCGAGCAACATCATCGCTGCTCAAACCGTGCTGGGCAATATCGAAAGATCCGCTATGCGGTGTTTCAGAATATTCGGGAATGTAGCCGGCAACGGCAGACGCTGCCGTTTTCTGCTGAGGATCCATGCAGGGGTCTCTTTCTCGAATGGATGGAATGCTGAACTGAATAGAGTTCAGTATTGCGGACACTACCTTTCAGTGTATCCGTGTAGAAGGGGATAAAGATAATCTCCGCCCTGTAATGAGCTGATAGTTACAGTCATTCCAGAACGGAGATTTAACATATGCGAATACTGGCATATTTTGAGGTGGAAAGTGTTTGCGGGACGGTTCGCTAACGCCCTATAAAATCAGCGCACCAGCAAACTCAACGCGCTAGCAGACTCAGCGTTCTGGCAGAATCAACAAACGATTCGTCACCGGATGCCTCAACACCTCAATCGGATGCTGATACACCTCAGACAACAACTCCGCTGAACACACCTGCTCAGGGGTACCCGAAGCAACCACCTCGCCACCACGCAACAACACCATACGGTCAGAATACGCAGCCGCCACATCCAAATCATGAAGCACCGTCAACACCGCAGCACCCTCAGCAGCCAACTCACGGCTCACCCGCAACGTCTGCTCCTGATGCGTAATGTCCAGCGCCGCAGTCGGCTCATCCAAAAGAATCAGCGGAGTCTGCTGAGCAAACACACGCGCCAAATGCGCACGACCACTCTCACCACCGGACAGAGTCGTAATATCGCGATCAGACAAATGAGTCACCGACGTACGCTCCATCATCGAAGCAACCACGGCATCATCCTCTTCAGCACGCTCCGTACCCTTCCACGGGGTGCGGCCCATCTGAACCACCTCGTGCACCGTGTACGAAAACGCCACATTCAACTTCTGCAGCAGCATCGCACGCTGACGCGCCATCTGACGGGCATGAATCGAACCCAAAGGGGCGCCATCCAGCAGAATCTCACCGCTACTGGGCGCAATATCACCGGCAATCACACCCAACAGAGTCGACTTGCCGGCACCATTGGGACCAATCAGCGAAACAACCTCGCCCGCAGAAACCGACAGAGACACATCATTCAAAATCTGACGCCCACCAGCGTTAAAACACACACCGGACAGGCTCAACAACTCGCTCACGAAGCACCTCCGCCCTGACCCAGAGAACGACGCAACAGCACGAAGAACGTCGGGCCGCCCACCAAAGCCGTAAAAATACCAATCGGCAAATCAGCAAAAGGCACCAGCGTACGCGCACCCAAATCAGACAGCGCAATCAACAGGGCGCCACCCAACGCCGAAGCCGGCAACAACACACGATTCGACGGACCCAAAATCATGCGCAACAGGTGAGGAATAATCAGACCGATAAACGCAATAATGCCCGCATACGCCACCGCAGCACCCGTCAACAAAGCCGTCGCCGCAATAGACACCGCACGCAGACGCTCCACGTTCACGCCAGAATGCTGCGCCGCACGCTCACCCAACGCCAGAACATCCAGCGAAGAAGCCATCACAAAACACGCCACCAAGCCGATCAGAATAACCGGCCACACGCTCGCCACAGCCTTCCACGTGGAGCCGTTCAGCGAACCCATCTGCCAGAACACAATCTGATCGCGGCTCGTCGTATCAGCAATAAACATGAGGAACGCAATAATCGCATTCGCCACCGCAGTCACCGCAATACCCGTCAAAATCATCGACAGAACCTTCGCGCGGCCCGAAGAACGCGACAGGAAATACACCAGCGCAGTAGCCGCCAACGCACCGACAAACGCGAATGCAGGAGTCGTGAAAATACCGAAGAACTGCAGGTTCAACACAATCGATAAACACGCGCCAACCGCAGCACCCGAAGAAACACCAATCACGCCCGGCTCAGCCAACGGGTTACCAAACACCGACTGCATCACCGCGCCGGAAGTACCCAAAGCGGCACCCACCAGCACGCCCAACAGCACACGCGGGAAACGGATATTCCACAGGGTGCTATCCGCCAGCTGCATCGCCGGGTTCTCCGGTGCAAGACCCAGACGGCGGCCCACAGAAGCAACCACCTGATCAACCGGGATATTGTACTGACCCAAACCCGCAGACAACACCATCACAGCGCACAGCGCCACCGCCAAAAACGTAAACGTCAGACCGGCACGACGCCGACGCGAAGCACGATAATCCCGCGCACTCGCCGCACTCTTCACCGCAGCCACTACTGGGCTCCCGCAGGAGTCGAGTACGCAGCCTTAGCCAGCGACAACAAAACCGCCGGAGTATTCGGGCCATAGGACAGAATCTGGCCGTCACCCATATCGATAATGCGCTTATTCTTACCGGCATTCGTCTCACCCACACCCGGGCGAGCCAAGAAACCATCCAAACCACCGGTGGACTTAATGCCGCCGCTCATGGTCAGAATGACGTCCGGGTT
>CALGXU010000478.1 GCA_937935205.1 uncultured Rothia sp. | reverse complement strand
TTCATGGTGGCCTCCCTCATGGAGCAGGCCGCTTCACTCGGCGTGCGCAGGGTGTCCTTGAATTTCGCGATGTTTGGGCAGATTTTCGCCGCGGCCGACCGGGTGGGTGCCTCGGCGTGGAATCGTTTCGCTTCCCGTTCCCTGGGCGTGCTGGACCGTTTCTTACAGTTGCGTCGCCTGTATCGCTTCAACCTGAAGTTCTCTCCGCGTTGGGTACCCCGCTACCTTGCTTGCGAGCCGACGCTGGCGCTTGTGAACGTTGCGGTTGCGGCGGGCGTGGCGGAGGGCTTCCTGCCGGATCTGTCCGCCCGTCGCTCGCGGGAGGAGCATCGCACGCTGAGCGAGGGTGAGTTGGTTCTTCTGCGCGAGATGCAACAGGTGCGCGCCGAGGAGCACCCCCAGGTGCCCCGTAGCCAGCAGACGCAGCACCGTCTGCGCCACCTGCAGGAGCTGCGCGATGCCGGCATGAACCCGTACCCCATCGAGGGCGAAGATGTTACCGAAACCCACGGTTGGAGTGGCTCTGCCACTGTGCTCAGTGTGCCCGAGGCCCTCGATATATTCTCTCACCAAAATATTCACGGAAAAGAATATACTGTTTCAGGCCGCGTTCGCGCTCTGCGTGACCACGGTGGAGTCCTCTTTGTAACACTCTTTGAGGCCGGTAAGCCCCTGCAGGTCATCCTGGAACGTGAGCTCATTGGCGAGAAGCTCCTAACCCTTGCCTCCCGAGCCCTCGATACCGGTGACCTCATCGAAACCACCGGCACCTACGGCACGAGCCGCACGGGCACCCCCTCGCTCATCGCCTCCGGATGGCGCATGACTGCTAAGAGTCTGCACCCCATCCCCTTCGATTCCTTCACTGACCCCGAGGCTCGCCTGCGCCGGCGCTCGACCGATCTAATCGTGAATCCCGATCAGATGCGCAACCTGCGCCTACGCACGGCGGTTATCAAAGCACTGCGCGCGCGCCTGGATGCCGAAGGCTTCCTCGAGGTTGAGACCCCCATCCTGCACACGGTGCACGGCGGGGCGAGCGCACGCCCCTTCCGTACCTACATCAACGCCTACGGCGAGGATTTGACGCTGCGCATCGCCCCCGAGCTGTACCTCAAGCGCTTGGTGGTTGGCGGTAGCGGCCCGGTTTACGAGTTGGGCCGAGACTTCCGCAACGAGGGTGCGGACGCAACCCACAACCCCGAATTCACGGTG
>CALGXU010000477.1 GCA_937935205.1 uncultured Rothia sp. | reverse complement strand
GCACCATTGGGGCCGAGGAGAGCATGAATTTCACCGGAGCTGATGCGAAGGGACACACGGTTGACGGCGGTGAAGGCGCGTTCGCCCGTGCCAAAGATGCGGCTAAGCTGCGCCGCATCGAGAACGAGAGACATAATGGACAACCTTTGAGGTCGGTTTTCCGGCTTCTGCGCCGGAAGGGTAGGCGAGGGGTAGGCGACGTGTGTGAAGCCCCGCACGAGTGTATGCGTAGTCCCAGTGTACCGAAAAGCACGATTAAAAGTGATGAGGGTTACTATGTGGATGGTGGGGGCGCCTCCGCATCTCGATTGCCTCGCCCTCGGAGTGTCCCGGAATCGTCACTAACGTTTTGTTGCAGGCGATTTTTTGTTACAGACGTTAAAAAACGTCATCTTTGCAATGAAATGTCTTAAAGTGCCGCGCACCCACAAAATCCTTGACCCCGCCCCGCGCCCTATGACACCCTGAATACAGGTCAAGAGCGCCAGCGATAAGCCCCAGCTAGCTGGCCGGCAACCCTCCTCCGCGGTGGGGTGCCCTGGGTGAAGACCAGGCGACACGCAAAAGCGTGACGCAAGCGCGGGACCGATGTGACCGAATCCGGTACATCAATCGTGACAGGATTATTCGACGACGATTCCTGTACCGCTCGGCATGCGGCCCCCTAACTATCCCCTTAGGAGAGCCAAGCATGAGCAACAACACTACCGTCCCGACTCCCGCCAACCCCGCCGGTTGGAAGTTCGAAACCCGCCAGATCCACGCAGGTCAGGCGCCGGATGCCGCAACGGGAGCTCGGGCACTACCTATCTACCAGACCACCTCTTTCGTCTTTGAAAGTGCCGAGCAGGCAGCGAACCGTTTCGCCCTCGCCGAGCTGGGCCCCATTTACACCCGCCTCAACAACCCCACCCAGGAAGTCATCGAAAACCGTATCGCTTCCCTGGAAGGCGGCGTTGGCGCGCTGCTGCTGGCATCCGGCCAGGCAGCTATCACCTACGCAATCCTGAACATTGCCGGCGCCGGCGACCACATTGTTGCCTCCCCCTCCGTGTACGGCGGCACCTACAACCTGCTCAAGTACACCCTCGCCGACCTCGGCATCGAAACCACCTTCGTTGAGGACCCGGACGACCTGGACGCATGGCGCGCCGCCGTTCGCCCCAACACCAAGCTCTTCTACGGCGAGTCCGTGCCCAACCCCCGCAACGACGTGCTCGACATCGAGCCCATCGCCGCAATTGCACACGAAAACGGCGTGCCTCTGATCGTGGACAACACCGTACCCACCCCCTACCTGCTGCGCCCCATCGAACACGGCGCGGACGTGGTCGTCCACTCCGCCACCAAGTACCTGGGTGGCCACGGCACCTCCATCGGCGGCGTGATCGTTGACTCCGGTAACTTCGACTACGGTGCAGACCCCGAGAAGTTCCCCAAGTTCAACCAGCCCGCCCCCGGCTACCACGGCCTGGTCTACGCACGCGACCTGGGCAAGGACTCCGCATTCGGCGCGAACCTCTCCTACATCCTGAAGGCGCGCGTCTCCCTGCTGCGTGACACCGGCGCCGCCATCTCCCCGACCAACGCCTTCAACATCGGCATCGGTCTGGAGACTCTCTCCCTGCGCATCGAACGCCACATTGAGAACGCCACCAAGGTCGCCCACTGGCTCGAAGCAAACCCGCAGGTCGAGAAGGTCATCTGGGCTGGCGTGGAATCCTCCCCCTGGTACGAGCGTGCACAGAAGTACCTGCCCAAGGGCCCCGGCGCGGTGCTCGGCTTCACCCTCAAGGACGCAACCCTGGAGCAGACCCGCAACTTCGTTGACGCACTGAAGTTGCACTCCAACGTGGCGAACATCGGTGACGTGCGCTCGCTCGTGATTCACCCCGCCTCCACCACCCACGCTCAGCTTTCCACTGAGGAGCTGGAGAAGATTGGCGTGTACCCGAACTTCGTCCGCCTGGCAGTCGGTATTGAGAACATCGACGATATTCTCGCCGACCTGCAGCTGGGCTTTGACACCCTCTCCTAAACGGTGATGTAACCCGCAGGTGGACCGGTAAGCTACGGCTTATCGGTCCACCTGCGGATTCCCCGTTACGGAGCATTTCATGAGCGCGCGGCGCTGAGCCGCCCAACCCGTTGCTCCTTCTACCCACAGACGAGTACCCGCTCACACCCGGCACCACCTCGCCGGCCAACCCAGTGAAGGGAACCCCCATGACCGCCCAGAGCACTACCCAGCCCGGCACTATCAACCAGCCTGTCACCGCGCCCATCCCCGTGGCGGGAACTCAGCGCGAGCACCCGGAAGCGCAAGGCTACCTGCGTCAGCTGAACATCGGCGACCTGGAGCTCGAATCCGGCGTGACCCTGCCGCAGGTCACTATCGGCTACGAAACATGGGGCACCCTCAACGAGGCCGGCGATAACGCCATCCTGATCCTGCATGCGCTCACCGGTGACACGCATGTCTCCCGCGGTGTACCCACCCCGGATATGCCCGCCCCGCTGATTCGCGCTATCGAATCCGACGGCTGGTGGGAAGGCATCGTGGGCCCCGGCTCGGTCGTGGACACCAACCGCTACTTCGTCATTGCCCCCAATATTCTGGGTGGCTGCTACGGATCGACCGGACCTGCAAGCATCATCCCGGAGGGCTACCCGGGCGCCGGTGAGCACTGGGGTTCCCGCTTCCCGCAGGTGAGCATCCGCGACTCTGTGCGCGCTGAAGCACGCCTGGCACGTGCCCTGGGCGTGACCAGCTTCCGCTACGTCATTGGTGGCTCCCTCGGTGGCGCTCGCGCCCTGGAGTGGGCGGCAACCAACCCCGAGCTGGTGCGCGGATGTGCGGTCATCGCCTCCGGCCCTTCGGCTACGGCGGAGCAGATTTCGTGGGCTCACACCCAGAACATCGCGATTCGTTCGGACGCGAACTTCGCCGGCGGCGACTACTATGCCGGTCCCGCGCCGACCGCAGGACTCGCCTTGGCTCGCCGTATCGCACACACCACCTACCGCAGCCCTGCCGAGCTGGAGCACCGCTTCGGCCGCGAAGAGAACCGTGGCGAAAGCACCGTGGGCGGCTCGCTGGGTGAGCCGCGTGGCCGCTACGCCATCGAAAGCTACCTGGACCACCACGGCGCCAAGCTGGTTGAGCGCTTTGACCCGAACAGCTACCTTGCAGTGAACGAGGCGCTGATTTCGCATGACGTGGCGCGTGGCCGCGGCACCCTGGCGCAGGCGCTGGCGCACACCGATTGTGAGTGGACGATTGCGGCGGTGAACACGGACCGTCTGTTCTTCCCGCATGAGTCGCACCGCCTGGCGGAGGCGTTGCCCACCCCGGTGCCCGTGGACATTATCGAGTCGAACCACGGCCATGACGGCTTCTTGATTGAGGCGAAGCAGGTGGAGAAGATTCTGGCGCGTGCCCTCGGCGTTGAAGATGAATCCGCTACCCCGAGTGAGGCGCAGCGTGAGCGTGAGGCGCTGGACTCGATGACTCGCCTGTACGCTACGGTGGCCCGCTAGAATCGCGTGCAGCCACGGGATGTTCATCCACGGGGCGTTGATTGTGCCCTCTGGATGCTGTTGGTGCCACCTAAGTGCCGGTAATTTTCGGGCGGGCAGATAGTGTCTTCACAGGTTCTTCCGCCCACCGAGAATTAACCTTCACCCTAAAGGTTAGATAAGGAGACGCCGGGTGCTCATATGATGTGAGCACCCGGCGTTTCTTTGCACCTTCTCGAAGAGTGTTGTGCCAAGTCAGGGAATATTTTCCGGGTTTTGAGGCGCTTTTGAAACCGCCGCGAGATGCCGCGGAAGTAGCCTCCTGTTGCACTGGAAGGTAATGGTTCTCGGTTTGCTTTAGACCTGCTCTAACCCCATAGCATTGAAGTTGTGGTAAGTATTCAAGAGGTAGCGGAGCAGTTGGGGGTGAGCACCCACGCCCTGCGGTATTACGAAAAAGAGGGGCTCATTGCTGTGCCCCGTGATGCTCACGGAACCCGTATTTTTGATGCGGAGTCTATCTCCGCTGCACGGTTTGTTGCTACCTGCCGTCAGGCCGGCATGAGTCTTGCCGACATTCGTACAATCTTGGACAATCCGGATGATCATGCGCTCTCCATCGACGTGATGGAGCGAGCCCGCCGAAAGATTGAAAACGAGATTGCGGGGTTGCAACAGAACCTTGAGCACCTGGATCGCCGTATTCAGGAGCACCGCCGTCACCTCGACGGCACCCGCTAGATAGCCATCTAGTTTTCATGCAGATACAGCATGTAACGCCCGGCATTCCCCTGAGTACGGGGAATGCCGGGCGTCTTTTCGTGCTCAGCTTTCACACTCAGCTACTCACCCCTAGGTACTGGGTATTTTCAGCCCAAAGGTTTAACCCCGGGTAGTTTAACCCCAGTTAGCTTCCTGCGGGTCAACACCGTGTGCACGAGCATTCTCGTAAATGACATCTCGCAACCACTCCGCGAGCCCGGTCGCAAGCTTCTCGTAGTACGCCTTGAAGCGGGCATCCTCAACGTAACCGCGGGCTAGAATAGCGTGCTTAGCGGGGGTGACCTCAAAGAAGAACAGGGATGCGCGGTGCTGCTCGGCGAGCGCGTTCGCCTCCTCACTGCCCGGCTGCACGCCGCGGTTGAATGCCTCGACGAGGGCCTGTTCTACCTCGTCAATCTGCTGTTTGCCGTTCTGCCAGTCAGTACGGTCCATTGAGGCAGTGCGGCGCTGGTATTCAGCCCAGTCGTCAGTTTTCACGTAACGCTCCTGCGCTTCCTGCTGGTGGGCGAGGCTGAACCCTTCACCCATAATCTCTGCTTTTTCGGCAGCGCTGAGCTGCTCATTTTTAGGTGCCATGGTGTCCTCCAAAAGGTGTTCGATGGTTTCAAGCATGCGCCCGTACGCGGCGATTTTGCGTTGAAGCATATCCCGCTGAGCGAGCAGATGCTCGGTGCTGTTCGCCCGATCCTGCAGTATGTTGCCAATAGCGTCAAGGCTCATGCCGATGGCGCGGTACCCCATGATGACGGTGATCCGTTCAAGGTCTGCATCGGTGTAGTACCGGTACCCGTTGAACTCATCATGCGCCGGGTTGAGTAAGCCCCGCTGCTCCCAATGGTGTAGCGTGCGGACTGTGAGCCCGTGCAATGAGGCTGCTTCTCCTACGGTGTATTCATGGTGCCCGTCAGGTGGTGTCATGTTCGCGTCCATGGCTTCACTCTAAAGCCTGACGTTAGGTGAGGGTCAAGCTAGCGGCGGAACCCGCGGTGCAGGTTTGTGGGGCAGTCCTCGCTAAGATGGGTGCATGAGCGAAAACAAATACGTCGTCGAATACACCCGCCCCGAGAACGAACGCGCAGGCACCCACCTGGTGCTCATGCTGCACGGCTACGGCTCCCAGGAGCACGACCTGCTGTCCCTGGCGGCGCACCTTCCGCAGGAGGGCTTCACCTACGCCTCCATGCGTGCACCGCAGCCGGTCGGCACCCAGTTCTCCGCGGACTCGACCGGCGCCTACATTGCCGCAGACGCTATCGGCTACCAGTGGTACCCGCTGAACCAGCAGCTCGAATCTGACCAGCGCGCCATTGAGCAGGCGAGCGACTACGTGCTGGAGTGGGTGCGCGCGAACCGTGAACCGTACGCTTCGGTGACCCTGCTGGGCTTCTCGCAGGGCATGGGCATCGCAACGTCGATGGTGCGTCACGCTCCCGGCGAGTTCGCCGCTGTGGTGGGTCTGTCCGGCTACGCGGTGGACTCTGATTCGCCGTACTTCAAGGATGAGGAGCTGAAGAAGACCGAACTGCCGGTGTTCTTCGGCCGCGATCAGGAAGACCCCGTCATCCCGCAGGAGATGGTGAACTACACCTACGACTGGATCCGCAAGTACACCGACGGCATTAAGGTGCTGTACGCCGGTGTGGGTCACGGCGTGAGCGCCATGGAGATTCGCCATGTGGGCGAGTTCCTGGAGGTGAAGGTGCAGGGTCAGGAGCCGCGTATTCGTGCGCAGAAGGTTGCGGAGGCGACCGGCACCGCGGAAGGCTCTGACGCCTAAATCGACTAAACGTAAAGCCCTCGGGTCATGACGACTCGAGGGCTTTACGTTGAGCTTTTGCTTCCGTGTGGAATGCGCGGTTCCGCTTGGAAAGGCGGTTATCGTCCTCGTTCCTACAGAGGCTGGGTGGGTGGGGCGCTATACCCTTCCTCCGCTCCTGCAGGGGCACCCGCCGCACCCGGACG
>CALGXU010000476.1 GCA_937935205.1 uncultured Rothia sp. | reverse complement strand
CAGCTCAAGCGCCCGATTATGGGTGCGATTGCTGCGCAGTACGCGGATATTGTGGTCGTGACTGATGATGACCCGCACGGTGAGGCGCCCGAGCCGATTCGTGCCGCCGTTGAGGAGGGCGCGCAGAAGGCTGAGAACCGCCGAGCTACCCAGATCCTGAATATCGCTCCGCGTGCCGCCGCTATTGAGGCGGCAATTGCTCTGGCGAGCGAGCACGATGCCATCCTGATTGCTGGCCGCGGCCACGAAACCGAACAGGATGTTGACGGCGTGGATATCGCCCTGGACGACCGCGTTGAAACCGCCCGTGCCCTGCGTGCGCACGGTTTCGAGATTCTGCCTGACTACCAGCGCATGCTCGATGAAAGTGACTCTAAGACCGCTGAAGGTATGGTGAAGAATGATTAAGCTCAGCGCCGCCCAGATTATTGAGGCAACCGGCGGCACCGCTATCGGCCTGGACGGCCGTGAGGAGCAGGTGTACGTAGACTTCGCCACTACCGACTCCCGCGAGGTGCAGACCGGTACCCTGTTCGTGGCGAAGCCCGGCGCGGTCACTGACGGCCACAAGTTCATCCCCATGGCGTTTGAGAAGGGCGCGACCCTGGCGCTGGTCGAGCGTGAAGTACTCGACGAGCAGGGCGTGCCCTACCCGAGCATCCAGGTGCCCGATGTGGTGCTGGCGATGGGCGATTTGGCGCGCTACTCGATTGAACAGATGCGCGCTCAGGGTGAGCTGACTGTTATCGGTATTACCGGTTCGGCCGGTAAGACCACCACCAAGGATCTTCTTGCCGCTATTTTCACCCCGGAGGGCCCGACCGTTGCCCCGGTTGGCTCCTACAATAGTGAGGTGGGCGTGCCTCTGACGGTGTTCCGTGCGGATGAATCCACCCGCTACCTGGTGATTGAGATGGGTGCGGACCACGTGGGTAACATCGAGTACCTGGCGAATATTGCGCACCCCGACCACGGTGCGATCCTGAAGGTTGGTACCGCGCACGCTGGCGAGTTCGGCGGTGTGGACAATATTGAGCGCACTAAGGGTGAGCTGGCTGAGGGCGTTCAGCCGAACGGTTCCCTGGCTCTGAACGCTGACGATGAGCGCGTGTTGCGCATGGCGTCGCGTTCGGTTGCCCCCATTACTTACTTTGGCGTGGGTGAGAAGACCGACGCGAACGGTCAGCCCTACGAACGCTACGTGGCGGCGCTGAACCTGCACACCACCGACGCTGGCTGCCCCGAGTTCACTCTGCGCCTGCCCGACGGTAGCGAGTATGAGATTTCCTCGCAGCTGATTGGTGAGCACCACGTGTACAACCTGCTGGCTGCGGCGACGATCGCCTACAACAGCGGTATTTCGGGCGAGAAGATTGCTCGCGCGCTCAACAAGGCGGCGGCAGCTTCGAAGTGGCGTATGGCCCGCACCGACCGCGCCGACGGCGTGACTGTCATTAACGACGCCTACAACGCGAACCCCGAGTCGATGGCGGCTGCACTGCGCACTCTGGCGCAGCTGGGCCGCACCGTTGACCCGGCGACCGGTCAGCCGCACCGCACCTGGGCTGTTCTGGGCGCCATGCTGGAGCTCGGTGATGCCTCCGTGGAGGAGCACGACCGCATCGGCCGCCTCGTGGTGCGCATGAACATCTCCAAGCTGATTGCTGTGGGTGACGAGACGAAGCCCATCTACAATGCGGCTCACCTGGAAGGTTCTTGGGGTAATGAGGCGACCTGGGTGAAGACCCCGGAAGAGGCAGAGCAGATTCTGCGCGCCGAGGTTCGCCCCGGCGATATTGTGCTCTTCAAGTCCTCGAACGGCGCGAAGCTGGGCATTCTGGGCGACCAGGTTGCTTTCGCCGAGTACACCTTTGGCGCTGAGGAAGAGCAGGCACCGACCTGGCTTTCTGCCGGTGACTTTGTTGAAACCACCGATTTGAGCGACCACCTTGCCGCTCACCTGGACGGTGCCGCTAACGGCGACCGTACCTCGACCGAACAGACCACGAACGAAGGGTAGCGCTTTATGATTACCGTGCTGATTGCTGGAATCTTCGGATTCCTCATCTCCCTCACCGCGCTGCCGGTGTTCATCAAGAAGATGAAGTCCCTCAAGCTTGGCCAGCTCATCCGTGAGGAAGGCCCGGCAGCCCACCAGCATAAGGCGGGCACCCCCACTATGGCGGGTCTGATCTTCATCCCCGCGGCGATTCTCGCCTACTTCTTGACCCTGGCAGTGAGCGCCCTGCTCTTTGGTACCGCGCCGGTACCGACCGCGACCGCGTGGCTGACCATCGCCTTCACCCTGGGCATGCTCGGTGTGGGCGCGGCGGACGACATCATGAAGTTCCGCAATAAGGGCAACGAGGGTCTGACCGAGAAGCAGAAGACCATTGGTCTGCTGGCTGTGACCCTGCCCTTCGCGTACTTGGCGTTCCAGTTCCCGAACGAGTCGGGTGCTCGCCCGGCGTCGACCGCTATCTCTTTCGTACGTGACCTGCCCATTGACCTGTTCGCGGCGGGTGCGGTCTTCGGCAGCATCCTGATGGTTGCGTGGATTACCATCATTTCCCTGTCCGGTACGAACGCTGTGAACTTTACCGATGGTCTGGACGGCCTGGCTGGCGGCATCATGATGACCATCTTCTCCGGCTACCTGACCATCAGCATCTGGCAGTACGTGCACGCCTGCTCTGCTGGCGCCGGCACCGCCTGCTACGATGTGCGCGACCCCGGTTCGCTGGCGCTGATTGCCGCATCCCTGGTGGGTTCGCTGGCTGGCTTCCTCTGGTGGAACGTGTCGAAGGCACAGATCTTCATGGGTGACTCCGGCTCCCTGGCGCTCGGCGGCGGAATGGTTGCTTTCGCGCTGTTCACCCGCACCGAGCTGCTTCTGCTGGTCATCGCCCTGATCCCCGTGCTGGAAGTGTTCTCTGTGATCGTGCAGAAGTTCGTGTTCAAGACCAGCCGTAAGCGTTCGGTCGCAGCGGGGGAGAAGCCCCTGCACGCGCACCGCTACTTCCGTATGACCCCCTTCCACCACCACATGGAGAAGGTCGGCGTCAACGGCAAATACTCAATTGATAAGCGAGGCATTGCCCCCGGTACCGTCAGCAGCGGCGAAGTGAACTCCGTGTTCCGCCTCTGGGTTGTTAACGCCCTCTGCGTGCTCGTTGCCCTGGCGCTGTTCTTCGGTGACTGGTTCTCGCAGACTTCTGGAGTGATTCACTAATGTCAACTAATGAACAGCCGGATGCCGCTCGCATTGAAGCGAACGCCGCCGCTATTGCGGTAAACCCGGTGTATAAGAACGAGCGCCTCGCGGAGCTGACTCACTGGGGTGCCCCCTGGGCTAACCTGCGCGTGGTC
This sequence comes from uncultured Rothia sp., assembly GCA_937935205.1. Taxonomy (GTDB): domain Bacteria; phylum Actinomycetota; class Actinomycetes; order Actinomycetales; family Micrococcaceae; genus Rothia. The sequence continues at coordinate 373 of CALGXU010000476.1, read as the reverse complement.
GTGGTGGGCATGGGTACCAGCGGCGACGCTGTAACCGATGTGCTTGCTCAGCTGGGTGCACATATCGTTGTCATCGACGGGGCTGACACCCCGGAGAAGCGTGAGCGCATCGAGATTTACAAGAACGCCTACGGTAATGTTGAGGGCCTGTTCGGTCCCGAGCACATGCGTGCACTGCCCCTGGTGGACGGTCAGGAACCCGAGCTTGTGGTGACCTCCCCGGGCGTGCGTCCCGACCACCCGGTCATGCTGGACGCTTACGAGCGTCGCATCCAGATTTGGGGCGATGTGGAGCTGGCGTGGCGCCTGAATGAGCGCAGCGACCGCCCGACCCCCAAGTGGCTGTGCCTGACCGGTACGAACGGCAAGACCA
>CALGXU010000475.1 GCA_937935205.1 uncultured Rothia sp. | reverse complement strand
TTTATTGTATATAAAACCGAATATAATTGATAAAACAAATATCAATGGAAAAAATATTATACCTGCCGTACTAATTACAACAAAAGTAATTCCAGCTGTGATGTAATCCTCTTTAATTAAAGGATATATAAATCCTAAAAGAAATGCTGCTCTTGAAAAACCAAATTTCACTTCTTTTCTTAAAACGCCATTTTCCAAAATCGCTCTTTTTCGATTTATCTGTTTCATGAGTAATCATCTCCTTTTATTTTATTATTTATATTTTCAAAAATATGGTATTATCAAAACATTAAAATAAAATGAGAGCTTCTACTTTACTTTTTTCTTTCCATAGATATAAAACCAGGCTGCAAGAAATATAATTGATGGCAGTAATGACATAGTATAATTCCCTTTTCCAGTGTGCCCTATTACTTCACTACCAAGTATATAATTTCTTGTACTGTTTATCAGATTGTTTGTATAGTTAACATTGTCTGACGTATCATAATAAAATGCTTTTGCAGGCTGTGATACAAATACTCCTGCTCCAATAATTGCTATAGCAAGGGCAATGAGGATGATGATGGTCTCGATGATGTTTAGGGTCCTGACGATCGACCCCACCATGGCTGGGTTGCCGTTACGGCGAGCGCGTCGGATGAAGTGGGTGCCCAGGAAGATCGCCGGGAGGGATAGTCCTGGGATGACGAGGGCTGCTGCGCAGGCTGCTGCGTAGGCTGAGTAGCGGAATCCTTCTTGGATTTGAGCTTCGGTGTAGTGGAGTTCGGGTCCGTGGAATGATTCGGTGTCCTCGTCGTCGTCCGAAGCGGTGCCGAAATCGGGTTCAGCGGGCTTGGTGACAATAATATTTCGAGGTGGGGTCGATTCGTGCATACATACAGTATATACGTAATCTATGCCGGTTCCCTTTGTTTTTCAGGGTCTGGGTGATTTTTTTATAAAAATACCCGGCGGCTGTGTAGGCCGCCGGGTATTTCATGGGCTGGGTTTTTAGGTGAATGAGAAGTGACCAAAGTCGATGGCCTGCGGAGACCAGCCGGTAGCGGCAAAGATGATGGCAGCAATGCCGGCCACGGCGGTAGCAACACCCAGCAGTAGCTGTACCGGGTTATGCGCGGTGGTGTCCCCCAGGATCGGCAGGTAGATGCGTTTGCCGGGAAGGATTTCTAGGCCTGCGCTGGTGAGCGCGTCGGTGAGCAGGTGTGATAGATGGCCGGTGATGACTGCAGGCACGAGCCACCCCCACGTGTCTGCCGGCCCGCACAGTAGCCAGGCCAGCAGGCAGGATACGACGGCGAAGGCCCAGGCATAGGCTTTGGTGGCCACGCCGGTTTTCTGCTGCCAGATGCGGTTGAGCTTCTGGTGCAAGAAGGTCTTGGAGGTCGCTTGCGCTCCGAAGGCGACAATAACGGTGAACCAGAGACAGGACGCGAGCACGTGCCAGGTGATGAGCGCCGGCGCATTGAATGAGGTTCCGACGGCTTCTGCTCCGGTGGTGGTGGCCCAGACCAGCAGGAAGAACGCCGCGGCGAACCAGAGCTGGTGGGTGCCTTCTCGGTGGCCACCTGA
>CALGXU010000474.1 GCA_937935205.1 uncultured Rothia sp. | reverse complement strand
GCTACACCGTGTACACCACCACCGATAGCGTGGATGCCTCCAGCACCACCCTGGCTTCTAACGCCACCTCGCTCGGTTCATTCACCGCAAGCTAGCAGCATCTTCGCCGCAAGCTCAGCGGTAGGGGTGCCCTCCCTAAGCTCCGTGTAGGATGTCATGACCTGCACGGTACCCTCTCCGACCCCGGTCTTGTGAGTGAGCCGGTAAGGAGAGATACTCGCCCCGCATCAGATGTAGCGATACGTCCGGTGCGGGGCTACGTGTTATCTGGGATGCTGGCAAAGAGTGGGGTTTAGGTGCTCGCGGTGGGGGCGGACGCTACGCTGCGCTCGCCACGGGTGCAAAATAAAACGGTTGTTCCGGTGCGAAGAAGTGCTCTGATACGTAAAATAGGTGACGTTCAGCGAGACATTCAGGGCTGAAACAGGGTACTCTATAGTGTAGTAAAGACTGTTGAACGATCCGAGAGCGATGCGCCGCGCGTGCTGTTCGCCTCGGACAGGATGAAAGAGGGGGTCACGCCATGGGGCGCGGCCGTCAGAAGGCTAAAGCAACAAGGCAGGCTCGGGAGATGAAGTACTTCAGCCCCGAGACCGACTACAGCGCACTCGAGCGCGAGCTCAGTAGCGCGAAGAATACGAAGTCCTCCGATTCGTCCCGCCGTCGCTATGACGACGAGGACGACTACTCGGCATACGCAGAAAAGTACGCGTCCTACGAGGATGAGGCATAAAGAATACGCGGATTGATTCGGTGCATATCGACCGAGCGTATTCGACAGATGATGAACCGGCTTGAGGCCCCGCACGGGGTGCTCAGCCGGTTTTTTCGTGCCCGCAGTTTGTTCGGATGCAACCGGGTGTGTGCGCGAGGACAGGTTGCCCGCGGGGGTCTTAACCATGGGGAGCGCAAAGCCAATACACATGTTTATACATAGATACACATAGAGCCGTCTGGTAATAAAGCACACGCAGTAATAAAAAAGTTTGAAATGAATAAGCATACATAGCTTCTGCACAGCTTAGTCATGCCTGGCACAGAGAATAGCCCGGCATTCTAGAGACATGAACAACGAACAGAACATGACTCAGAACATTGACCAGACCACCCAGACCGCGGCAGAACAAGCTAATGCAGCGCAAACCGCCGCAGAGCAGAAGCTCGCCAAGAAGAAGCTCACCCGTCGAATCTTCATCGGCGGCGGCCTCGGCGCACTCGCAGTAGTCGGCGGCGGCGCAGGCTGGGCGTACAACCGCTACCTGGCAGAGCACACCGAAATCGAAGACACCACCGCCTACGAGGCGGCGGCACAGCAGGCAAATGCAAGCGCCTCCGGCTCCGCCACCGCAGACCCCACCGAACTGACCGGCGTGAAGGTCAACGGCCAGAGCCTCACCGCTAACGAAGGCTCGATCACCATCACCTCCAACACCACCGGCAGCGGCTCCAACGCAGTCGTCTCCTTCGTAGCGGACATCAAGCTCGACAACGCAACCCTGCTGCGAAGCGCCTTCGCCAACAACAAGTTCGGCCAGAACATCATCGACACCCCCTCGAACATTGCCTCTGAACACAATGGCATCTGGGCGATCAACGGTGACTACTACGGCTTCCGTACCACCGGCATCGTGATCCGAAACGGTGTGGTCTACCGTGACTCCGGCGCTCGCGAGGGTCTCGCCTTCTACCGCGACGGCTCCGTCAAGCTCTACGACGAAACCGCAACCAACGCCCAGACCCTCGTCAGCGAGGGCGTGTGGAACACCCTCTCCTTCGGCCCCGCACTGGTCAAGGACTCCGCAATCGTCGACGGCATCGACAGCGTCGAGGTGGACACCAACTTCGGTAACCACTCCATCCAGGGCAACCAGCCGCGAACCGGCGTGGGCGTGCTCGGCACTAACCACCTGGTCTTCATCGTGGTCGACGGCCGCTCCACCAACTACTCGCGCGGTGTGACCATGCCCGAGTTCGCCCAGATGTTCAAGGACCTCGGCTGCGTCAGCGCCTACAACCTGGACGGTGGCGGCTCCTCCGCCATGGTCTTCAACAACCAGCTGGTCAACCGCCCCCAGGGTGGCACCAAGGAACGCGGCACCAGCGACATCCTCTACATTGCAGGGAGCGCATCATGATCATCCTGATACCCGCTTACAAGCCTGACCAATCACTGGTCCGCCTTGCCCGGGCTCTGCGCGAACAGGACCCCAGCGCTGAAATCCTCGTGATTGACGATGGATCCGGCAGCACCTACGCACCAATCTTTACCGAACTGCGTATCAGCGGCGTGACCGTGCAGACCCACCCGGTCAACAAGGGCAAGGGCGCGGCACTGCGCACCGGCATCGCCTGGGCGAAAGCAAACCGCCCCGGTGAGGTTATCGTCACCGCCGACGCGGACGGCCAGCACCTACCTCGGGACATCTTCCGTGTGGGTGTGCGCACCGAAACCGCAGCGGCGGCAGGTCAGAGGAGCATCATCCTCGGCGTGCGTACCAAGCCCGACCCGAACGCCGGCGAAGAAGGCACCAAGGTGCCGCTACGTTCCAAGATTGGCAACATCGCAACCGTAGGCTTCTTCACCCTGGCCACCGGTGCCCGCGTGGCAGATACCCAGACCGGTTTGCGCGGCTTCACCCCGCAGATCCTGGACTGGCTACTACAGATTCCCGGCGATAAGTACGAGTACGAGTTCTCCATGCTCCTGCGCGCAACCCGCGCAGACGTGGAACTGGTGCAGGTACCCATCGTGAAGGTCTACGAGCCGGGCAACCCGACCAGCCACTTTAGGCCGCTGCAGGACTCGGCGCTCATCTACGCGCCCCTGCTTGCCTTCCTGGCGTCGTCTTTCCTGACTGGCTTCCTGGTGGACGCTATCGCCCTCTTCATCCTGGTGGGCATGGGTGTTCCGCTGCTGGCAGCCGTAATCGGTGCCCGCGTCATCTCGGCGCTGACGAACTTCACCGTCAACCGAATGCTCATGCATGACGGAGGCGCACGCCCCTCCGCATCCTCTTCGCTGGTACGTTACACCGTGCTGGCGGTGGGCATCCTCGCCACTAACGCGGCTCTGATGGAAACTCTGACCGGTCTGGGTGCATCCCTGCTGGTCGCCAAGATCCTGACCGAGCTGATTCTGATCCCGATCAGCTTTGCGGTTCAGCGCCGCTGGGTCTTTCTACCCACCCAGCGTCAGGAAAATACGCGAGAGAAGGCAGTGGCAACTCACGCACCCTCGGGTTTGCGTGCGGTGAGCTACGAGTCCGCTCGCATGGAGGCTGCAGGTATTCGTGCCGGAATGCCCGCCTCCCAGGTACGCCCCTAGCGGCTAGTTCACTAGGGGCTACCTACAAAACTTCTCCCACCTGTCAGTCGTGAGGGTGGGTGGGAGATGCAAGCTGTCGCCCCACAAGCGGTAGCGTTCTGTTCACGAAAAGCCCCCGCTGAGTTTTCAGCGGGGGCTTTTTGTATATATCTGCCTTCAGAAGCCTATTGGCTCACCGGCTCCCAAAGGATTATGCGCCGATTACTGACCGGGAATCAGACCACCGGGGGTAATCAGGAACGGCGGGTTGTGGTTGGTGGTCGGGTTGGTCACGTAGCCAACACGAGCCGCACGGGTCGGGTGCTTGGGTGCACGCTTCGGCCAGGGCTTCGCAACAGGGTTCGGGTCCTTCTTGCCCTGCAGAGCAGCCAGTGCGCTCGCCGCGTTCACAATGCCGGAGCCGCAAGCGTTCACATCGCAGGTGAGCGGCTTAGAGGTCTGCTTCAAAATCTGCTTTGCGCGCTCAGCGTTCAGCGAGGGATCCACGGACTTCATCAGGGCAATCACACCAGCAACCTGAGGTGCAGCCATGGAAGTGCCGTCGTACTCGGTGTAGCCTGCGCCGGTGGAAACGGTGGTGCCCAGATCCACGGTGGACATGATGCCGCTACCGGGAGCGCTCACATCAACGAGCTTGCCGTAGTTGGAGAAGTCGCTACGCTTACCCTCCTGGTCGGTAGCGCCCACCACGATCGAGCCGCCGCAGTTAGCCGGAGCGACCTTGGAGGTGTCCTGACCCTCGTTACCGGCTGCGACAACGAGAATCGCGCCGCGCTTGTTCACCTCAGCAATAGCCTTGGAGTAGGTTGCGGGGCAGGTACCCTCGCCGCCGAGGGAGAGGTTAATGATCTTGGCGGGGTTGGAGTTCGCGGGAACGCCCTCAACGGTGCCGCCAGCTGCCCAGACCATTGCATCCGCAATGTCGGAGTCGTAGCCGCCGCACATGCCCAGGGCACGTACGGGCAGGATCTTGGTGGAGGGTGCCACGCCGACGATACCGCGCTTATTGTTCATAATTGCCGCGATGGAACCGGCAACGTGGGTGCCGTGCCAGTTCGACTCGCTTGCCTCAGAGCCAGAATCGCAGACGCCCGCTTCTTCCCAGTTGCCCTGGTCGGTCGGGTCGGAGTCGCGGCCGTTGCCGTCGCGAGCCATGGCAGGCTCGGTGATGAAGTCGTAGCCGGGCAGAACGTTAGCGTCCAGGTCGGGGTGCTTGACGATGCCGGAGTCAATCACAGCAACGGTCACACCAGCGCCCTGGGTGGTCTTCCACGCCTCGGGTGCGGCCAGACCCTTGGTGCCGTGCAGGTTCCACTGCTGCGGGTAGAGGGTGTCGTTCGGTGCTACAACCTGGTTCGATGCCTGGGCAGCCTGGGCTACCTGAGCGACCTTGGAGGTAGTGGCGGTACGGGTGCGTGCGTTGGAGCGGCGCAGCAGGTCGGGCTCAACCGACGCAACGGAGGGGTTGGAGCTCAGGGATGCCATGTACTTCTCTGCCTGCTCAGCGGTGAGCTTGGAGGAGAGGGTCACCACGGTTGCCTTCTGGGCGGTGGTGCGCACGTAGTTGGTCTTGATTTTGAAGAGGTCGTCAACGCTCTTCACCTCGGAGGTGAGGCCCTGGTAGAGGGAGTCGCTCCAGGTGGCGACCTGGGTGCCTGCGGGGCTTGCCCAGTTGACGCCGCCGGCGTTCAGCGCGCTATCGGTGTAGGTGATGACGAAGCGGTTGAAGCCTGCCTTCTGCTGCTCGGAGCTGAGGGAGGAGATGGTGGTGTGCGCCTTGGTACGTTCGGCGCTGTTAGCCTTTGCGGGTGCCGCGAAGGATGCGGGGGCGCCCAGGGTTGCGACGAGTGTTGCTGCAGTACCCAGGCTCAGTGCGGTGCGTGCGACACCGCGTGCTGAGGGGTGAGTGGTAAAAGACATCGGGGTCCTTTGCGTATGTGAGTGCCGGAAGCGGCAAGTGGGTTGGTCATCCACTCACATAAATGCACCTTCGAGAAAATATTTGCATTCTTTAGCGTATTTGCTTGTGAGGAGCGAATAGAAAAAGAAAATGCACATCACTGCATTGATGTGTATTTTTCTCTAAACCCCCGTGCGGGAGCTCTTCGGAAGTGGTTTATGTGGTGAGATATCGCTATCCTAGCACCTTTTCCTAGGCGTGAAGCGGCTAAAACTCGATAGTGTGGCGTAAATAATGAGATTTTTCCTTCATGTAAATGCAGATAAAGAAATGCCTAGTCGAGGTATTCTGGCGCCTTAAAGTGAAGATTTAAATTTTGCTCATCTTTGCATAAAATGATCTGCATCACAAAGGTTATTTTATTCATAAAGTAACCCGAAAGGGTGCTAGAGTATCTCACGGTGCGTACCCGTGCATGCACATTGTGAAACCAAATCACAGCCCACACAATGCACCAACACCTCACTCTTCCGTATTCACTCGTACCGAGCGCACGCCCTCAACGCGAATCGGCAACGCTACGCCACATCGTGCGCACCCGGTACCACTCACCTCAAGGACGTCCATGCTTCGCATTGCTC
>CALGXU010000473.1 GCA_937935205.1 uncultured Rothia sp. | reverse complement strand
TGCCTGCAACCATGGCGACGACCAGGCCTGCGCGTTCGGTGTTGGTGGCCCACGTGGGGATTACCGCGGCACCTGCGGATGCGTCACCACCGGCGGCGCGGGTTGCGCGCCAACGATGCCAGCCCCAGATGGACACGGCAATAAACATGATCTGGCGGCCTGCCTGGCCGAGCATGGTCACGGGGTGCGGGCTGCCGACGAGGGCGCCCAGGAAGACGGTGAGGAGCAGCAGGTTGCCGAGAATGCCGACGGGCCACGCCCATACTTTGCGTCGCATGCCGCCGAGCGCCGATGCTAGGCCGAATGCGTTTCCGAGAACTTCGCGCACGAGGAGGGACTGGTCCCCCACGTGAATTTGTGCGTCGAAGAGCCACCGCACAATGTCCATTGTTTCTTTCCTCTCTGAGTTGGACCGTGTGTTCGGATGCGCGGGGTGCGCATCTGCGGCGGCTCCGGGGAGAGGAACAGAAAAGGGCGGCTACCGCGGGCTTCTTAGGGAGCACCCGGTATCCGTGGTGAGGTGGGAGCGGCGAATCAGCCAACCGTAGCTGAAATCAGCCGGCTGCGGTTGAAATCAGTCGGCTGCGGTCGAGGGGAATAACGTACCGGCACCTACGAAAGGCGCCTCTCCCCTGTCTCGCAAAAAGCCGTCTCGCAGAAAACCGCTGTGCCTTCGAGTAACAGTTTTTCTAGCAACAGTTTTCTCAAGTAACTGCTTCGGTGCACCCTGCACACCCCCGGTTTTCGGGAGGTGCGACGGAGTGCGCTCCTGCCTTTTTCTGCTCGTGCTACCTTCCATCCAGACTGTACTGTCGGCACCGGATTTTCACCGGTTCGGCCTCTCTTGCGGGCGGGCGTCTCTAGCGGAGTCTTGGCGTCCTGTGCGGATGCGAAGATTCGTACGATTTTTGCCTGCCTGCGAGAGCGGTTCGCGGGCTGTGACCGCCGGTTCGGAATTTCACCGACCCCGGAGCACGATGTCGATATTGATTATGCCACAGCGCACGCCGGGGGTTTAATTTGTTTTCTCTGGGATAACTTCCGTGACAAGATGACGTTTTATGACTGTGCTAGCAGTGCGGCTCCACGCCCCGCCACACGACTCCTCGCAGCAGCCACCCACGGGGCCGCCCCGGAACCCGGTCCTTCATTTTTCGGGGACGATTTATCACGGTTTCATAACGGCGGAGAGCACCAAACAGACCAAAGGGTTACGGGGACCCCCAGGAGGTTACTCAAGGCACATTGAACACCCGTCAATACCTTTATGACAAGGAATTATAACAATAAGGTTAAATTATTGGTTTAAGGTTTACTCTAGGGGTGATTTAAGGTTATTCTTATCTACAGGAGCTCCCATCACCGATAAACCGGTTCCGTTGAGAGCGACATGATTCGGACCATCCGAGCACTCACATCAAACCCTTAAGCTTCTGCCATTTGAAGCTGGAAAACTGGCCCGCGGACTGCATTCCCCGGATGGTTTTCACGCAGCATCTGCGCGTACTGGATTGCGCAGTATTGCGGCGCACGATGTTGATGTGCTTCACCATCGGGAGGCAACCACACCGAATTATTTTTCAACGGAACCGGCGTGGGAGCTCTTCCGAATAAACTTCCGGAAGATCGCACGGTATGCACCTTTGTAAACCTCTATGAGGGGGCGTTGTGCGTGTCAAACGGTCATAAGCTCCCGTTCTTCTGTCGTCGCCTACCGTGGTGCGCGATGGGGGTTACGGGAACCTTGCGGGATGGTTGATCCCGCGCGCTCTGCATTGTCTTGTGGAGTGTGGTGTGTTTGGGTGGCGTATTCGCAGTGCCGGAGCGAATACGCCACCCGTTTTTAACATCTAAACCAGGGGAACCCCAGACCGAGGCGAGCTAACCCGAGAAGATAGCCTCGTACCAACCCTGCTCAATCCAAATTTTGGCGAGCTGACCGAATGTCCTAACCCGGTACCACGCATCTATATCTACTCCCCGAGGGCTAGGCGACCCAGAGGGCGTACCGGACACGCGAAGCGGGGGCTCCGTCCTCGAAGCGCCCCCAGGCGCTGAAGAGGGGGCACTCCCCCGCGTAGCGTGAGCACAAAGCTGCACAAGCATCCCAAACCGCGCATCCCGCACATCAGACGCAAAAACCCCGTGTCTTCTCCCCACACGGGGAAGAAGACACGGGGTCATAAGCTAAAAGTCTTAGCGAGTCGGCTTAGCGCCGCGGCCACCGAGCTGGCGGCCCACGTTCTCGTCATTCTTCAGGGCGGAACGCAGTTCCTTCGGCAGGGAGAAGAGAATGTCTTCCTTCGCGGTTTCCACCTCTTCGATGGTGCTGTAGCCGTACTCGGCGAGCAGAGCCAGCACCTCCTGAACCAGAACCTCAGGCACGGACGCACCGGAGGTCAGGCCCACGGTTGCCACGCCCTCGAACCAGGACTCGTCCACCTGATGTGCGAAGTCCACACGCTCGGCACGCTTAGCGCCGTATTCGAGTGCCACTTCCTTCAGGCGCACGGAGTTCGAGGAGTTCGCCGAACCAACCACGATCACCAGGTCGGCGCGCGGAGCGATCTCCTTGATGGCGCCCTGGCGGTTGGAGGTTGCGTAGCAGATGTCGTCCGAGGGCGGATCCTGCAGGGAGGGGAAACGCTCACGCAGACGCGCCACGGTTTCCAGGGTTTCGTCCACGGACAGGGTGGTCTGAGAAATCCAGACGACCTTCTCCGGGTTGCGGACGGTCACCTGATCCACCTCGTCGGGCGAGTTCACGATCTGGATGTGCTCGGGCGCCTCACCGGCGGTACCCTCGACCTCTTCGTGGCCGGTGTGGCCGATGAGCAGGATGTCGTAGTCCTGCTTGGCGAAGCGTACAGCCTCGCGGTGCACCTTGTTCACCAGCGGGCAGGTCGCGTCAATGGTGTTCAGGGAGCGCTCGCCAGCTGCGGAAACCACTGCCGGGGACACGCCGTGCGCCGAGAACACGGTCACGGAACCTTCGGGAACTTCGTCCACTTCATCAACGAAGATAGCGCCCTGCTTCTCCAGGGTCTCCACCACGTGGCGGTTGTGAACAATCTGCTTACGCACGTAGACGGGCGCGCCGTAGTGCTCCAGCGCCTTCTCAACAGCGATCACGGCACGGTCAACACCTGCGCAGTAACCGCGCGGGGTGGCGAGCAGGACTTTCTTCTCACCGGTGACGGGTGCGGCGGCTTCAACCTCGGCGCGGCTGCGGCGCTCGCGGGGTACGGGCGGCAGGCCCAGGGCAATAGTTTCAGTGGACATGGTTACTATCCTACGTTGTTCGGACTTTTAGTGTGTGATGACTGTGGCACCGCTCGCAGGGCTACGGCCCAGGGCGGTGAGGCGAATCAGGATACCGAGCAGCAGGGCGAGAATTGCCAGGACCAGCCCGTAGCTTGCCGCCGCCTCCAGATGCCCGGTCAGTGACGGTGCGAGCTGATTCCATACCCCGGTAATTAGCGCCGTTCCGGCGGTGCTGTGGCTGGTAATTCCCAGGGATTCGGGGCTCTGGCCGCCTAACCAGGCTGCGGCGCCCCAGCCCAGCAGGGCGTAGAGCAGAGCCGTGACCACCGGCACCAGGATGCGGTGCCTGGGTGCCAGCAGCGTAGCCAGCAGTAGGCTCAGCACCGAGATGATGGTCAGCGGCACGGTGGATTTGCCCAGCGCGGCGGCACGGTTAATGCCGGCGTGCAGGTACCACTCCTGCTGGTCCTGCTGGCTGTTGCCGTCCTTTACCCGGTCAATGTTGAGGGTTTCAGGGCCGAGCTTCGTCAGGTCCGGGTCGAAGGGGCCGATCGAGCCGACCTTTTCGTCCAGGGCCCGGTAGAAGGGCGTGAGCACGATGACGGCGGGCCCGTCGTGGCTCAGGTTGTACCGCCGAGTCTCTTCCGCGATATCGCGCCAGAGGCTTCGGTATTCCTCAGTTTTTGAGAGCTCACCGGCGGCGCGGTTGAGCATGGAGCGGATCCCGTCTTCGGTGGGCTTCACCAGAATGGAGTATAGGCCGCTTGCTTTGGTTCCGTCGAGGAAGGTTGTCATAGCTTCGCTCTTCATGAGGTCTTCGACCGCACCGTCAGCGATGCGGGTGGCCAGCTGCTGGTCGCTGGCCAGGTTCGCTGAAATCTCCGAAAAGCCGGTCTCGGAGGCGATATTTGCCCTCACCCAGGCGCCACCCGTGGCGC
>CALGXU010000472.1 GCA_937935205.1 uncultured Rothia sp. | reverse complement strand
CGCCACGGGGACGCGGGCGTTGACTGCGTTTTCACACATCATCAATCGCCTTTCAGGCTTCAGCTGGTGAGCTGTGATTCTAGCTGTACGACAGAATCTTATCGCTGGGGGTGGTGAAGTCCTTCGTGTTGTACTTCGGTGCGATGGCCTTCATGTACGACTGCCACTGTGCACCCGCGTAGGTTGCACCATCGACGTACTCGAGGACTCGACCGTTAATGCCCACACCGTTCAGGGAGCGGAAGCCGAGGTTGTTCGAACCAACCCAAGACGCGGTGGACAGGCCACGAGTGTAGCCCACCTGCCAGGTCTGGGAGGAGTTATCGTTCGTACCGGTCTTCGCAGCCGAACCGTTCGGCAGACCAATACCACGCTGAGAAGCGGAACCGCCAGCCTGGATAACGCCCTTCAGAACCCAGCTGACACCATTTGCGATATCCGGATCCATAACCTGCTCGCACTGGTTCTGGTATTCCTTCATGGTCTCACCGTTGGTCTTGGTAATCTTCTCAATCGGGCGCGGGGCGCAGTACTTACCTTCAGAAGCGAAGATAGCGTACATGGATGCGCTGGTCAGCGGGGAGATACCGTACTTGGTACCACCAATGTTGGTACCCAGGTCGGGGATGCTGTGCAGCGGCTCGCCGGTACCGTCCAGGGCGTGCATCTTGATCGACAGGTCGTGCACATCGCACAGGTCAATCTGGGAGAGCATGCCGTAGAGGTAGGAGTTCAAGGACTGGCGAATACCGTACGCAGCGGTACCGTAGGTCAGACCGCCGTTGACTGCGTTCTTGTAGGACCAGCCGTTTGCCTGACCGGTGTAGTAGTACTTACCACCGTCGTAGCACTTGGCGTTCCAGCCGAAGCTGGTGGGCCAGAACAGCTGGGTACCGTTCACGGTGGCGTTTGCACCGCGGCCGCTGATGAGCCACTGGGCCAGAATAATCGGCTTGAACGTCGAACCGGGCTGGAAGCCGGGGGTACCACCGTAGGCAACATCAACGTTGTAGTTGTACTCGGTCTTGGAGTGGTCGTTGGCATCAGCGGGGCTACCGAGTTCGGTGTTCTGCGCCATGGCGATGACGCGGCCGGTGCCGGGCTCAACACTGGTCAGTGCGGAGTTGACGTCGTTCCAGTTGGTCGCTGCCGGCTGGGTGGAGTCCACTGCCTGCTTTGCCGCAACCTGAGCCTCGGGGTTCAGGGTGGTAATCACCTTCAGGCCGCCACGCTTGATGGCGGTGTTGCGCAACTCAGCGGTTGCGCCGAGGGACTCGTCCTGCAGCAGGTAGTTGACCACGTAGCGGCAGAAGAACGCCTTATCGCCTGCCAGGGAGCAACCCTGGGACTTGGGCTTGACGTTGAGCTTAATGTCGCTGGCGATAGCGTCGCTGTATTCCTTGTCGGTAATCTTGCCGTCACGCAGCATGGTGCCCAGAACGATATCGCGGCGTTCACGAGCCAGCTCGGGGTTCACGGTCGGGTCGTACACGTTCGGTGCCTGCACCAGACCGGCCAGAAGCGCGGACTGTGCCACGTTCAGGTCCTTAGCGGAAATACCCCAGTAGTACTGTGCAGCAGCCTCAACACCGTAGTTTGAACCACCGAGGTTCACGATGTTCAGGTAGCCTTCAAGGATTTCGTCCTTGGACTTGTTCTGCTCCATAGAAATCGCAAGCTTCATCTCGCGAATCTTTGCAGCGTAGGTCTTGTTACCGTTCAGGGTTGCGGTAGCGTCCTCACCACGAGCCACAGCGGAGTCAACAATGAGGTTGTTAACGTACTGCTGGGTCAGGGTAGATGCACCCTGGCGGCGGCCGCTGTTGGAGTTAATGATGTTGTTCAAGAACGCACGACCGATACCGATAGCGGAGACAGCGCCGTGATTGTAGAAATCACGGTCCTCCACCGAAACGATAGCGTCCTTCATATGCTGAGAAATCTGATCCAGCTTGACCGGCTCACGGTTCTCTTCGAAGAAGGTCGCGATCTCGGTCTTGCCGTCAGCAGCGTAAATAGTAGAAGGACGGGAAGAGATGCCATCGGCAATGTCGTCAGGAAGGTCCTGGAACCATGACATCGACGCGTTCGTGACCATACCCAAGCTCACGGCAGGGGGTACGACAATGATTGCCGCGAGGAAACCGGCAATCACGCTGAACGCGAGGAACTGCAAAAAATCTCCCGGACGGCGACGCGAACGGGTTTTCTTAGATGAAGCCATTCATTCAGTTTATCCCATGAAACTGTGAGAGGTAGCCCTCCTCGGCACCCCACAGGGACGCGGGTTTCTCAGCCCTAAGAATAAAGCCCCCAAAAGCGCCGGACATTGACCAAAACCATAGTGAATCCCTTTTACTTATTGAACACCGGGCGATAGGCTAGAGGGTATGAAGAAATGGGAATACGCAACTGTACCGCTGATGATCCAC
>CALGXU010000471.1 GCA_937935205.1 uncultured Rothia sp. | reverse complement strand
CAGCTGCCCCAAATGACGCACAAACGCCGCGCCCATACCCGACTGGCGGCTCGAACGAACCCAGCACGCAAACCACCACAGACCGGCAGCCGCACCCAGAGGCACACCCACCGGGCGGGACAGGCACGCCAACGCCGCCACAGGAACCAGCAGACCGTAGCGTCCCTGAACCAGGCACAGCAGCGCACCGGCAAGGAACACCAGGTTCAGCGACTCCGCATACGGAACCTGCAGCACCGGCGCCACCGGCAAGAACGACACCAACGCCACAGCCCACATGGACAGCGCAGAAGGCGACTCCTCACTCGTAAAACCGGTCGCCTTCAACGACGCCTCAAACAGCAGGTAAATCACCCACGCCGCCGCGAAACCGGCAAGCAGGGCAACCGTCGCCGCCACCGGGTAGTACCCGATGCCCGTCGCATGACTAATAGCGCCGGAAAGCTGCGGAAAAATCGGATAAAAAGCCCACTGATTCTGCTGAACCGCACCCGTTGCATCCACCGGTAGCTGGCTCGGGTAGCCTTGTACCGCAATCTGCTCATACCAGCCGGCATCCCAGATGCTAATGAACGACAAATAATCCAGGTGCTGACCCCACGGGCTGCGTAGCTGCTGCTGACCGACCACGGCAAACACGATGAAGCCCCACACGCGGGACAGACCATAAATCAGTAGCACCGACAGCCACGCGGGCAGGGCACGCAGACGCGCCCCCACCCGGTGCAGACGCTCACCGGCGGCAGTGTACGCCCAGGTCAGCAGCTCATCAAAAGACTCGCCCTGCTCCTTTGCGGAGGCGGTGCCAACGGCAGAGTTAGGGGCAGATTCAGCGGTAGGCTCGGCGGCAGAGTTAGCGCGGGCGGGCGGAACAGGGCCAGTGTGCTGAGAAGGAACACTCACCGACGCTAGCTCCCCTCAGCCGCCGAAGACGCACCCTCAGCCTGCGGGTTCTTCCGCTTCTCCACGAACTCGTGAGCGCTCAGAGTGCTCTCCGCATCATCAGCCAGCGGAACCGCACCGCGGCGAACCGGCTCAGCGGCAGCCACGTTAGCATCAGTAGATTCTGCGGTCGATGCGGCAGAAGAATCCTTCGCACCGTGCACATTCGCACGTGCCTTCTCGTCCTCGGAAGCGCCGAAGAAACGAACCGCAGTCGTCAAATCCTCCACGCGGTCGAAAGTGCCCAGGCCGTCACGGCCCACGCCGCTAAAGAACGCGGCACCGGGCACGGCACGCTCACCGCCGAGCGCCACAACGGAGAGCGCCGCGATGCCTACAATCAGCAGGGCAAGCAGAATCAGAAGAAAGTTCATGTCAATCTCATATCATGCAGGACCGTCAACCCCTGACGGTCACCTAAATTCAAATAGTAGCGCCGGCACCGGCAGAATCAGCGCCGCGACTAGTCCTCGTCGCGGTCGCTGAGCAGCCAAGCACGCAAATCCGCGTGGCAGCGGGTCAGCTGGCTAAAGCTCACGTGCTCATTATCGGTGTGAGCCAGCAGTGCGTCACCGGGGCCGAAGTTCACGGCAGGAATACCGATCTCGCTCAGGCGCGCCACGTCCGTCCAGCCGTACTTCGGCTGAGGTTCCTCGCCCACCGCCTCGATCAGAGAAGCAGCCAGCGGGGTGTCCAGGCCGGGGCGTGCCGCCGGGGAAAGATCCACAAAATCCAGCTCGTAACCGGCGAAGACCTCGCGCACGTGGGCGACCGCCTCATCCAGGGTCTTATCGGGCGCGAACCGGTAGTTCACGTGCATTGCCGCCGCATCAGGAATCACGTTACCGGCAACGCCACCAGAAATCTGCACCGCGTTCAGGCCCTCACGATACTCCAGACCCTCCACCGCGATAGTCTTCGGCTCGTAGGAGGCGAGCGCCGCCAACGCCGGCGCCAGGGCGTGAATCGCGTTCTCGCCGCGCCACGCACGACCCGAGTGGGCGGCAAGGCCGCGGGTGCGCACGAAGAAACGCATGGTGCCGTTGCAGCCGCCCTCAATGGTGCCGTTGGTCGGTTCGAGCAGCACACCGAAGTCTGCGTCGGTGATGAGCTCGCCGTGGTTGCGGATCAGGCGCGCCAGGCCAGAAAGTTCGCTGGCGACCTCTTCGTTGTCGTAGAAGATGTAGGTCAGGTTGTAGTCGGTGTCCTGCGCGGTCAGCTCGGCGGCAAGCTTCAGCTGAACCGCCACGCCACCCTTCATATCGGTGGCGCCGCGGCCGTAGAGCACGCTGTGGCCGTCCTCTTCACGCACCGTGGACGGCACGGTACCCAGCGAACCCTCAACGGTGGGCAGGGGCACGGTATCCAGGTGACCGGCAAGAATAATGCGGGTGCGCTCCCCCTCAGCGCCGGGCAGCGGCGGGAACTCAGTGCGGGCAATAATGGCGTCCCCGTCACGGGTCAGGTGCAGGTGCGGGCAGAACGACAGC
>CALGXU010000470.1 GCA_937935205.1 uncultured Rothia sp. | reverse complement strand
TCCGCGTACCGACTCGACGCCGCCTCCCGCACCCTGGCGCGCCTGGCGAATGCGCAGGCACCCGGCGCCGCACCCGACGAGTGGTGGGGTCTGCTGCCACTTTCGAGCACGGAGCTGCTCTTTGCGTACCGCCCGGCAGACCAGGCTGAGGACGAAAACCACGCCGAAGAGCCTGCCGAAAACCCCGGCCGCCGCACCATCGCGCTTTCGCCCTCACGCCTGGAAACCATCCACAGCTCCCCGCTGGACTGGCTGGTTTCCGCCGCCCGCGCAGAAGCCCAAACCGACCTGTCCCGCTCCCTCGGCACGCTCATTCACGCCATCGCCGAGGAGTACCCGACCGGCACCCTCGAAGAGCTCCAAACCGCCCTCGACGAGCGCATTAGCTCCCTCGGCGTGCCCGCCCGCAAGGAGGACGAAACCGACGAAGAGTACCGCGAGCGCGTGCCCTGGGAATCCTACGCCCTCTACGAGCGTGCCAAGCGCATGATTTTGCGCCTGAGCTACTACTACCGTCAGCACATGGGCGACGCCTGCTGGCAGAACCTCGGCGTTGAAGGCTCCTTCTCGGTGCGTGTGCCCGTGCCCTTCGACCCCGCCGGTGAAGTCGGCGAGCTGGATGCACTGCTCACCGGCCGCGTGGACCGCCTCGAAGGTACCGCCCCGGCGGAGGACGGCACCCGCCGCTACGCCATCGTTGACCTGAAAACCGGCAAGTCTAAGCCGTCCGGGTCGGAGATGGAGACGCATCCGCAGCTTGCCGCCTACCAGATTGCGGTGGAGGCTGGTGCGGGTGAGCAGCTGGAGGAGCGTTACCGCGCCGAAGCCGCCGCCCTGGAGGCGGGCGAACCGCTACCGGATGCCCGTCCCCAGGAGCTGGAGTACACCGGCTATACGGGTCGTTCCGGAGGCGCGGCGCTCGTGCAGCTGGGCGCCTCGGGCGTGAACGATGAGAGCAAGACTCGCCTGCAGGTTCAGCCCGCCCTGACGGAGCACGATTCGTGGGCGGCTGAGCTGGTGCAGCACGCCGCGGAGCTGATTGCTGGCTCGCAGGTGCAGGCTCGTCACCGTGAGGGCGGCTATGGGTGCCGCCTGCCGGAGATCTGCCCGATTTGTACGCGCGGCCGCCAGGTGACACAGCCCTAGTAGTCGCGTACCCCCCCTTACTTTCGATATCACTCACCCCGAACCTCCCATGAGAATGATCCATGAGGAAGAGGAATTATGACTGACTCTGGCGCATACGGCGCTACTCACCCCGGTTCTGGCGCCGGCATGCTCACCCCCGCCCAGTGGTGCGAGCACAATAGCTGGCAGCTACCCGACGGCACGCTCTTCTCGGCAGAAGCCGCCGGGAACGACCCCGCGCTGAAGCCTGCCGACTACCGCAGTGCCCTCGACATTGCCGAGATGCTCAACGGCGCCGACGGCAAGAAGCCGACCCCCGAGCAGGTGCGCATGATTGAGGCGGGCCCCGCCCCGACCCTCGTCATTGCCGGTGCCGGCTCGGGTAAGACCGCAACCATGGTTGACCGCGTGATTTGGCTGGTCGACAACGGTTTTGTGCGCCCTGAAGAGGTGCTCGGCGTGACCTTCACCCGCAAGGCGGCAACCGAGCTACGTAGCCGTATGCGCGCCGGTCTGAACACTCTGCGCCGTAGCCGCCGCGTCGCCCCGACCGATGAGGAGCTGCGCGAGGGCATCGCTGACCCGACCGTGCTCACCTACCACTCCTACGCGAATAACCTCGTCAAGGAGTACGGTCTGCGCCTGGGCGTGGAGCAGGACGCGCAGATGCTCGGCGATGCACAGAAGTGGCAGCTTGCCGCGCAGATCGTGCAGTACTGGGAGGGGGAGCTTCCCCTCGATAAGGACGGCGTGCCGGTGTCTGCGGCGACCATGATTAACCAGATGCTGCAGCTCTCTGACGAGTGCGCGGAGCACCTGGTGGAGCCGCAACAGGTTATTGACTTCTGCACCGAGCAGTTGGCGGCGTATGCGGCGGTGCCCGATCCGCGCCGTGAGACGAAGACTGAGAAGGAGATCCTGAAGGTTCAGCGTCTGTTGCGGAACCGCCGAGTGTACGCGCGCATGGCGATCAGCTACGCCCGCGTGAAGGCGCGCATGCAGGTGCTGGATTTCGGTGACCTAATGCGTTTTGCCGCCCGCATTGCGGAGGCTGACCCGGCGATCCGCGAGGGTGAGCGTGCCCGCTTCAAGGTGGTTCTGCTGGACGAGTTCCAGGACACTTCGCACGCGCAGATGAGCTTGTTCTCCTCGATTTACGGTGCCGATGAGGCAGCGGGTATTCCGGCGCATCCGGTGATGGCTGTGGGCGACCCGAAGCAGTCGATTTACGGTTTCCGTGGCGCTTCGGACGGCCAGATGTTCAGCTTCTACCGTCATTTCCCGACTGAGCATGCGCAGCCGTTGTTCCTGTCCATTGCGTGGCGTAACGACATTTCGGTGCTGAATGCGGCGAACCACGTGGCGGAGAAGCTGAAGGAGGTTCCCGAGTGGGTGCGTGCCGCCGACGGCGATATTACCGCCGCTCAGGTTCCTGACCTGCGCCCGCGCTGCGCCCTGGTGGGCGAGTCCGGTTCGCCCGCCTTTGAGCAGGCTGCCGCGGGCATGGTGGGGCGCGTGGATTTGACCTACCACGACTCTGACCGCGAGGAGGCTGTGGCTATTGCCGAGCGTATTGCGGCGATGCGTGCGCAGGCGGTGCGCGAGTATGAGCGCGCCTACGCGGCGCATCGTTCCGGTGATGGTTCGGTGCGTCCGCGCTTGAAGATGCCCGAGATTGCGGTGTTGGCGCGTGTGCACGGCCAGCTGGACCCGATTCGTGTGGAGTGTGAGCGTCTGGGCATTCCGGTGCAGCAGGTGGGTTTGGGCGGTTTGCTTTCCCAGCCGGAGGTTGTGGATTTGGTGTCGGCGCTACGTGTGCTGGCTGATCCGAACCGTTCGGACGCTCTCGCGCGCCTGCTGACGGGTGCGCGTTGGCGTTTGGGTGCGGCGGATATGTTGGCGCTGGGCGATTGGGCGCAGTCGCTGGTGCGTGAGCGTGAGCGTGCCCTGCGTGAGCAGATGGCGTTGCGTATGCTCGCGGAGGCTGAAGACGCCGACGATGCAACCGCCATCAACCTGCAGGCGGAGCACCTGCGTGCCGCCCAGGAACGCCTGGACGAAACCCTCAAGGGCGCGGTGGAGGATTCCTCCGGCTACGCCTCCCTCATTGAGGCGGTGGAGAACCTGCCGCAGGACGGCCCGGACGGCGAACCTCTCTACGGCGAGCACTACCGTGGCCGCCGCTTCTCCTCGGCGGGCCTGGAGCGCCTGCGCGCCTTCGCCGAGCAGATGCGCGTGCTCCGCGCGGGCCTGAGCGACGACCTGGGTAATCTGCTCTACGAGATTGAACGCACCATGCTTCTGGATA
>CALGXU010000469.1 GCA_937935205.1 uncultured Rothia sp. | reverse complement strand
GCGTCTGCTGAGACTTCGTCTGAGCCGACTGCTGCGAGCCACGCGACGGCGCCGGTGATTCAGGGTTCTGAGGGCTTCCGCCTGTTTGCCGGTCGCGGCGCTGTTGAGGAGGCGGTTTTTGAGGGCCCGGCGGCGCCCGCCTCCTATTCGTATGTTGAGTTTGAGCGTCGCGGTGAGCCGGAGGGCACGATGAAGGTTTCTGTTTCGGACGGTTCGGGTGCCGCGGTTGAGGTGGTTGCTGGCGGTTCGGGTGAGGGCGCGGGCGTGTGGGTTCGTAATACGGCGAGCGCGTCTGCGCCGGCTCATTCTAGTACCGGTCCCTCTAGCACCGGTCCTTCTGGTGCCGCCAAGTCTGCCGGTGCGGTGGGTGTGCCGTATAGTTCGGCGCGTGTGACGGCTTCGACGTCGCAGCTGACTGATGATGCTCAGTGGATGGTGTCGGTTCGTGCGGCGGGTGTTGGTTCTTCGGGTGAGTTTGAGGCACCTGATGGTGTGCCGTTGACGAGTCAGAGTGCTGAGGTTGGCGAGATTCAGATGCAGGGCAGCCGCGGTTTTGTGCACGATACTGTGTCGAAATCGGGCGGTGGTTCGGTTGCGGTGGAGAATCGTTCGGGTGTGAAGATGACGGTGTATTGTGCGGGGGTGGATCGTAAGGAGCGTAGTGTGCCTGCGGGTGGGCGCGTGTTTGTGGAGGATTTGGGGGTGCGTGCTTCGGCGGGTTCTCCTCTGTTTTGTGGTGTGGTGACTTCTGATAGTACTGCTAGCTGGAATGTTACGGCCCTCGGCGGGCGTGCCTAAGAGTAGCCGCAGCGCAAATAAAGCCTGCACAAGGGAAAACGGGCACCTCTGGTAACGATTATCTTTTGTATTAGAGATATATTAAGAACGGACTACCCACCGTTATTAATCAGCCGTTATCAATCAATGGAGATACACCGATGACCGCTCAGTCGCCTGACACCACTGAGGTTGAACTTCCCAAGTTCTACGAGTTCATTCCCAGCATTCTTACCTATCTGTCTGACCGCACGCCCCGCACCAATAAAGAGATTTATAGTGCTGTAGCGGAACGCTACCCGCTTTCTAACGAGCAGCTGCTACCCAACCTGCCGAACGGCAAGCGACCCGTTTATGTGGATCGTATTAGTTGGGGTTTGACCTATCTCAAGATGTTCGGTGCGGTTGATTCCCCTCGCCGCGGTCAGCAGGTTATTTCTGACGAAGGCTTGAAGCTGGTTGAGTCTTATCCTAATGGCATCCCTGCTGATGTCGTCGCACATATCGTTCGTTCCGCCCGCAGCACGCGTGAGCGTTCCCAGTCTGATAGTTCCGAGCAGGACCCGCAGGAAACCCCGAAGACCGTTGCCGTCACGACTGCACCCGCTGAGGTCTCTGATAGCACCCCGCAGGAACTCATTGACGAAAGCATCACTCAGATTGAGTCTGCGCTGACGCACGACATTTTGGAACGCGTCCGCGCAATGTCTCCCACTGCTTTTGAGCATCTGGTGGTGGATGTGCTGTTGGCGATGGGCTACGGCGGCCCGGCAGGACGCGGCACCGTTACTCCGGCTTCCAATGACGGCGGCGTAGACGGAATCATTGACCAGGATGCGTTGGGTCTTTCAAAGATTTATGTCCAGGCTAAGCGCTACGCCAAGGACAATGTGGTGAGCCGCCCCGACCTTCAGAACTTTGTGGGCGCGATGCACGGCAAGGCAACGCAGGGCGTGTTCATCACGTCGAGTTCCTTTACCTCTGGCGCACGCGGCTACGCGGAGGATCTTGGCGGCGGAGTTTCCCTCGTTCTGATTGATGGTGAGCGCCTGGCACGCCTCATGGTTAAGTACGGTGTTGGTGTGCAGGTGGCACGCACGTACACCATCATGAAGCTTGATGAGGACTTCTTCGACGAAGCCTAAACGTTACACAAGCGTGGGGTGGAAAGCCTGTAGCTTTCTGCCTCACGCTTTCTTTTTGGGTTGTTTGCCAAATTGTTACAACAGTTGGTGGGTGAACCTGAAAAATTCCAAATCGGTCTGCGGACAGGGTAGCTGCCTCCTTCA
>CALGXU010000468.1 GCA_937935205.1 uncultured Rothia sp. | reverse complement strand
TTCCCCCGCCGTAACCGCCGCCGCCGCCACCGGACACAATGACCTTCGCGCCGTTGAAGTAAGGGGCGAGATGATAGTAGGACAGATATTTATGGGTTCCATCGGGGCGTTGGAGAGTTTCATAGCTTTCCGCATTGAACCCATCGTGGTTATCCAACTGGTAGCTTACAGACATCACGCCGTCGCCACCATTTCCTTGCAGACCATTAGTACCGGGATTACCTGCGGTCGAGGAGCTATAAAGCACCTGCTTATTCTGACTATCAAAGCTAAAAATACTGTTGGGAGTACCGGTCAACACTGTCGGCTTAGCACCACCGGCACCACCGATACCATTACCGCCGCCCTTGCCACCTTCAACAGTTAGCTGAATGTTCGGGTCCTGAGCATAATATTCACGTCCAATTGTGGCGTCACCACCGCGTGCTCGTTCCCCCGACCCGCCCACACTGGGTACGGGCGGGTGGGTCTGGTTTTCCGGACCAATCATACGAGCGTCGACAATTCCAGGGAAATGGTCCGGGTCAGGTTCCGTCGTGAACATTGTTGCCCGGGTGACTCCACCGCCACCGCCGCCAGCAACAGCGATGACCTCACCGTTGATGAGCAGAGCCGAGGAACCGCCGCCCGAGCATCCATATATCTCTTCCATAGGTTGCTTAGGATGCGGACCGTGATCCCAATCAGTAGCCCACACCCAGCGCTTGGTTAGCTTCTTCATCACGTCATCGGGAATCCTGGTGCGAGGAACCCCACCACCGTTACCGAAACCTTGGCCACCTTGGGAGCCTTCAGTCCGGTACTCATCTAAATTGTCAGCTCCGTACCCTCGGACTTCGAGCATACCGCCGCCACCTGCAATGAGCTCGATATTTGCCGGACCCTGCACCCCGATAACTCCGGTTACTTTCGCTCCTGAGCCGCCGAGAGAGCTGTCGTCAAAGCCTCCGCCACCTGCACCACCGGTCAGTTCAAAACGGATCTTATAGAAGGTAAGGCGGCTATGAAGATATTCCGTTTCTTCCCTGCGGTTATACATGTCAGCGTGGGCATACATGTAAGGTTCTTCTGACACGGTGCAATCCGGTTTTGATGCAGCGTAAGCTGGCACTACTGCTGAAGCCGCAATCACGGGCGTTGCCCAGGCGGCACCCTTCACGACCTTACGGCGAGAAATATGAGACATCACTGTCCTTCAATGGTTGGTGCAACCGTCCCAGTGCACGCTATCCGGGTGCGCGCCATCCTGGGGTTGGTTGCATGGTGTTTCTTAGAGTTTTGATGCCCCAGCATAGACCTATATGCTGCGCATCAATGGAAAGTTCCCTAAGCCCGGCGGCAATGCCGTGTTTTCTAAAGAACTTACCCCCACTAGGCTACACGTTATGTCTCCGCGCTGTCATGATTATCGTGCCTCAGACCCAATATTTTTGCATTTTATGCACGCAAGAAGCCCCGCGAGCACACACACTCGCGGGGCTTTTCCCTACGTTCTATTCACGTTGTTCTATTCACGTTCTAGCGTCGGCCCACGAACCAGTCCAACAGCTTATCGATAC
>CALGXU010000467.1 GCA_937935205.1 uncultured Rothia sp. | reverse complement strand
TTAGGTATCCTTGGGGTAATACCCAGACAGAAGCCCGCCCTCCACCTCGAAAGGGGCCGCATGAAAACCTTCTGGACCAACCTACCCCTCACCATCCGTGCGGCAGTCATCTTCTGCTACGCCTACGCCGCAGTGCGCATCCTCAACCTCTTCGCTGAGGCAGGCACCGCACCGCTGACCCCGCGCACGCTCCTTGACGGTGCCCTCACCGCGGCTGTCGTCGTCGGTGCTCTCGTCCTGTACCTGGGTAACGCCCTGGGTGCCGCTCTGCGCGCCCGGCGAGAAGGCTACGAGCCCCGCCCGGTCGGCATCATCGTCGCCTACGCCCTCTTCGTGGCGGCGTGTGCCTACCTTGCCTACCGCCTCATCGCTTACACCGTGGAGGCGGGGCTCACCTGGCTCTTCCCGCCCGCCCTCGGCCCGGTTCTGACCGCCGTGGGCATGGCTGGTCTTGGCGTGATTAACTATGTGCGCCTTGATCGAGCAAATCCCGACTGCCGCACCCGCAAAGACTAACCGCGGAATGGCACTACAAGAAACCCTGTAATTACAAAAAATCTCCCGCACCGGGTGGAGCACACCTTCACGGCATGCCCCGCCCAGTGCGGGAGATTTCTATATCAACGGAACGCCGCAGCCTTCACGCTACAGCGCCGCGTGCACCTTACAGGCTCTGCGCCTGAATTGCGGTGATCGCAACGGTGTTGATGATGTCCTCAACGGTGGTACCGCGCGACAGGTCGTTCACGGGCTTACGCAGACCCTGCAGAACCGGGCCCACAGCGGCAGCACCCGAAGACTGCTGAACAGCCTTGTAGGTGTTGTTACCGGTGTTCAGGTCGGGGAAGATGAACACGGTAGCCTGACCAGCGACCTCGCTGCCGGGCAGCTTGGTCGACGCAATGGACATGTTCGATGCAGCGTCGTACTGGATCGGGCCCTCAACCGCGAAGTCGGGGTTCGATGCGCGCACGAGCTCGGTTGCCTCGCGCACAACGTCCACGTCCGCGCCAGCGCCGGAGGTACCGGTCGAGTAGGACAGCATAGCAACCTTGGGGGTCACGCCGAACTGGCGTGCAGTCTCCGCGGATGCCTTCGCGATGTCGGCGAGCTGCTCTGCGTTGGGGTTCGGGTTCACTGCGCAGTCGCCGTAGACCAGAACGCGGTCTTCCATCAGCATCAGGAAGACGGAGGAGACGATCTTGGTGCCGGGGCGGGTCTTGATGAACTCGAGCGAGGGACGGATGGTGTTCGCGGTGGTGTTCACAGCACCGGAAACCATGCCGTCGGCGATGCCCTTGTAAACCAGCATGGTGCCGAAGTACGAGGGGTCGGTCATGCGCTCGCGAGCGGCCTCGATGGTGACGCCCTTGTGTGCACGCAACTCAGCGTAGGTTGCTGCGAAGTCCTCGGTGTACTCGTTGTTCTCGATGTCGATGATGCGGATCGAGCTGGGCAGCTCAATACCCTCAGCCTGGCAGATCTCTGCGATCTTGGCGGGGTTGCCGAGCAGGATCAGGTCGCAGAAGTCGCGGCGTGCAATGATTTCGGATGCACGCAGGATTCGCACGTCGTAACCCTCGGGCAGGACCACGGAGCGGCGGTTTGCGCGTGCGGTCTCGATGAGGTTGTGCAGGAAGCGCAGCGGGGTCATGGATGCGGGGCGCTCAATTTCGAGGCGTGCGAGCAGTTCGTCCTTGTTGACGTGCTCGTCCCAGCCGCCCATTGCTGCTGCGAGCTTGCGCTGGTGGCCGCTTTCGAGGGTGCCGCGGACGCGGGAGACTGCGCGTGCAGACTTGAAGGTGTCCTTGGTGGTGGACAGCACGGGGAACGGTGCGTTGTCGATGAGGGAGCCGACTGCGGTGTTCTTGCCGGGCAGTGCGTCCAGGCCGCCGGTGAGCAGCACGCCGGAGGGTGCGGGGAAGGTCGGTGCCAGTGCGGATGCGAGGGTTGCTGCAACAATGTCCGCACGGTCGCCGGGGACGATGACGAAGTCGCCGTCGACGAACTGGTTGAGGAAGTTGGATACGTTCATTGCTGCGACCTTGATGCCGTGGATGTCGCGGCCGAGGTCTTCTGCCTTGATGCCTTCGGTGTCGAGCTTGAGAGCTTCGGCAACTTCACCGACGGTGGGTGCGTTCAGTTCGGGGATTTCGGGCAGCACGTAGACGGGCAGGTTTGCGTCGCCGCGCTTGACGGAGTTCTCGATTTCGTCGCGCAGTTCGGGTTCTGCACGGCCGACGATGATTGCGAGCAGGTCTGCCTTGGAGGCGAGCAGTTCGGTGCGTGCCACGTCGACTGCGGTGACTGCTTCTTCGACGGTTGCTTCCTGTGCGCCGACGATTGCGACGACGGGCAGGCCGAGGTCACGGGCGATCTGGACGTTCAGGTCGAATTCGACTGAGAGCGCGTTGGCGGGCAGGTAGACGCCGTCGACGATTACGACGTCGCTGTTTGCTGCGACCTTTTCGTAGGCGGAGACTGCGCGTGCGGAGATTTCTTCGGTGTCGCCTTCTGCGATGAGTGCGAGGGCGTCGGTCATGGAGACTGCGCCGCCGACCTGCTCTTCGGTCAGGCCGAAGTGTTCACGGATGAGGCGTGCCATGGGGTCGTCGGCGATGGTTGCGCCGTCGAAGACGGGGCGGAAGAAGCCGACGCGGTCTGCGCGCTTGATGAGGGAGTCTGCTAGGCCCAGGGCTACGAGGGACTTGCCCGAGTTCTGGGACATAGCGGAGAGGTAAAGACCGGTGGTCATTGTTTTACTGTCCTTCTATGCGATGTTCGGCGCTGGGTCCCGCGGTTGCGCAGGGGTGTATGTGCTCCTGTGCGCGGGTGCGTCGAGCTTATATGTCATCTTCTATCTTAAGGCGTTGTGTGGGTGGCGCCTAACAGGGTGTGCGGTGCGCTGCGTCATGTGGGCGGATGCGCGGCTGCTGTGCGGCTGCTGTTGGGGCGGGGTGGGGCGCGTGCCGCCTCCTGGTGTGGCGTGCTGTTTAGGGGGTGAGCTTAGGGGTTGAGGATGCGCGCGTATCGGACGCTGCGTCCGGGTCCCCAGATGCCGCGTGCTTGGAAGTACACGCCTTCGTTACGGTAGCCGAGACGCTCGTAGAAGGAGACCGCTCGTTCGTTTTCTGCCATGACCCACAGGTAGGAGTTTTCGTCCGGGTAGATGACGGAGTCGTAGAGCGCCCGACCGAGCCCGGTGCCGTGCGTGTGGTTGAGGGTGTACAGGTGCGTGAGTTTGCGGGTGCCTGCGGGCAGCTCGGGGAGGTCGTCGGCGCGTTCGAGTTCCCAGGAGGAGGGCTCGCACAGGGAGAGCGCCAGGCCGAGCGGCTTATCCCAGTCGATGCGTGCGCCGATGGAGCAGGAGAGCCCGCCGTCGGGGGTCCAACCGGGTACGTCGTAGGCGAAGAAGCCGCGCACGGTGGGGGAGGAGAGGTGGCGGTGGAAGTCTTCGAGGTATTCGTTGCGTTCGGCGCGGTGGCGGGCGGTGAAGCTTTCCCCGAGCGCGTCGAAGTAGATCGGGTCGTAGGTTTGCTCCATGCAGTCCAGCTGCAGGTTGACGTATTTTTCGGCGTCGGTCGGTTCAATTGGTGCGAGCGCGTAGCGGCCCTGACATACAAATCCCATGGGTTCTAGTCTACTCAGCCGGCCCCTGTGGAGGTGGTTTGCTGCGGGTGCGTACGCTAGGGGCGTGCGGGCTGTCGGTTAGGCTAGTGGGTATGGCGAAAAAGAGCAGGGCACCGAAGAAAACCCAGAAATCCCAGAAGGCGCAGAAGAACCGCATCGACGATACCGAGAACACCCCCGTGCAGGGTGCCGCCGCTGGCGTGTACCCGATTTCTACGGGTGAGGCGGAGCTGGTCCCCGACGGCTACCATGCCGACGGCTGGTTGCTGCTCATTAATGGTGTGCAGTCTTCTCACGTGATTGTGGGTGAGCCCCGCCAGCTGGATTTTGAGTACATGCGCTGGATTGCGGCGGTCGTCTCCTCGCACGTGGAGGAGCACCTGGATGCTGCGAAGCTGCGCATCACCCACCTGGGCGGCGGCGCGTGCTCCATGGCGCGCTATTTTGCCGACCTGTACCCGACCAGTCGCAACACGGTCGTTGAGCTGGACGCCAAGCTTGCCGAGTATGTGCGCGCCTGGTTCGACATCCCCAAGGCGCCGCGCGTGAAGATTCGTGTGGGCGAGGCGGGTGCCGTCACCGCGACCTTCGCGCCCGCATCCCGTGACGTGCTGATTCGTGACGTATTCGCCGGGGACACCACCCCGGAGGCGCTCACCACCGTCGAGTTCACCCGCACCGTCGCCGAGTCGCTGGCACCCGGCGGCCTGTACATCCTCAATTGCGGTGACGGGCCGGCGCTGACCGGTGCCCGCGCTGAGGCGTCCGCCCTGCTTGAGGTGTTCGAGTACGTGTGCATCGTGGCGGATTCCGCCATGTTGAAGGGCCGCCGCCGCGGCAACGTCATTATTGCCGGCTCCCACGCGCCCCCGCCGGAGGCCGGTTCCGTGCAGGCTGCCGCTATCGCCCGTGAGCTCATGGGTGGAGGCGTGCCCGCCCAGTACTGGGACACCGCGCGGGTGCGCCAGTTCGTGAGGTAGCGGTTTCAGCTGTTGCCTGGGTTTTCAGTAATGACTTAGGTTTTTCGACCATAGGTTAGTGACTTCGGTAGGGGCTTTTAACTACCGCCAAAGACCGTAACCTATCACCGAATTCGGCGGCCCCTCCACGGCAGACGCTACTATAGTGGCATGCGATACACCTACCTTGGCCCCTCCGGCACCTTCACCGAATCCGCCCTGCTGAGCGTTCCCGGCGCATCCGACGCCGAACGCATCCCCGCCACGAGCGTGCCCGACGCGCTCGCACGCCTGAACGCGGGCGAGGCAGACGCCGCCATGGTGCCCATCGAAAACTCCGTGGAGGGCGGCGTGAGCGCCACCCTGGATGCTATCGCAGCCAGCGAGGGTGTACGCATTATTCGCGAGGTGCTCGTACCGATCCGCTTCGTGCTGGTCGCCGCGAAGCCCATCAGCATTGACGACGTTAAGACCATCTCCACCCACTCTCACGCCTGGGCGCAGGTGCGCGGCTGGGCGCAGGAGAACGTGCCCACCGCCGCCTACCTGCCCGGCTCCTCCACCGCCGCGGCGGCTGTCGGCCTGCTCGAAGAGGGCTGCACCTACGACGCGGCAATCTGCTCCCCGGCGCTGCTGAACTACCACCCGGAACTGCACGTACTGCAGGACAACATCGGCGACAACAAGAACGCCGTGACCCGCTTCGTGCTGCTCTCCCGCACCGCCGACATCCCCGAACCGACCGGCTCCGACAAGACCACCCTGACCGTGCCGCTACCCACCAACCGCGCCGGCGCCCTGCTCGAACTGCTCGAACAGTTCTCCGTGCGCGGCGTGAACCTCTCCCGCATCGAATCACGCCCCACCGGCGAAGGTATGGGCTCCTACTCGTTCAGCATCGACGCCGACGGCCACATCTATGAGGCACGCATGCGCGATGCACTGCGCGGCCTGCACCGCGTCTCCCCGACGCTGAAATTCCTCGGCTCCTACCCGCGCGCCGACCACGAAAACACCGAAGTCGATGCCATCCACTCCGATGGTTCCTTCGACGCAGCACACGAATGGGTCGAGTCGCTCTTCCCCAACGGCCGCCCCGCACACCTGCAGCGCCACTAGCCGCCCGCCGCTAGACACCCCCGCACCTACCCGCGCCCCACCAGCGCAAACCCCGCCCACAACCCACCGCAAGATTAGGTAGGATAAAACAGTGATTGATATTAACCTCCTCCGCGAAAACCCCGACGTCTTCCGCGCCTCCCAGCGAGCACGCGGCAAGGACGAAACCCACGTCGACCGCATCCTCGAAGCCGACACCGCACGCCGCGCACTCATCGGCGAATACGAGACCCTGCGCGCCGAACAGAACGCCTTCGGCAAGACTGTCGCAAAGGCACCCAAGGAAGAAAAGCCCGCCCTCGTCGCACAGGCGAAGGAACTTGCCGCCCGCGTCAACGAAGCAAAGGCAGCCTCCGAAGCGAAAACCGCCGAATACGAGGAACTGATCAGCAGCATCGAAAACCTCATCATCGACGGCGTACCCGTCGGCGGCGAAGACGACTACGTAGTCGTCAAGGAAGTCGGCACCCCCCGCGACTTCACCACCGAAGGCTTCGAACCGCGCGACCACCTCGAAATCGGCGAACTCGTCGACGGCATCGACATGGCACGCGGCGCGAAGGTCTCCGGCGCACGCTTCTACTTCCTCAAGGGCCAGGTCGCACGCCTCGAACAGGCGCTCATGTGGATGGCGCTCGACCTCGCAACCGAGCACGGCTTCACCATGATGACCACCCCCACCCTGGTACGCCCCGAAATCATGAACGGCACCGGCTTCAACGTCAAGCACGACGACGAAATCTACCGCCTCGAACGCGACGACCTGTACCTGGTCGGCACCTCCGAGGTGGCGCTCGCCGGCTACCACACCGACGAAATTCTCGACTTCGAGAAGGGCGCGAAGAAGTACCTGGGCTGGTCCTCCTGCTACCGCCGCGAGGCAGGCTCCGCAGGCAAGGACACCCGCGGCATCATTCGCGTGCACCAGTTCAACAAGGCTGAAATGTTCGTCTACTGCCCCGTCGAGCAGGCAGAAGAGATGCACGCAAAGCTGCTGTCCCTCGAAGAGGAAATGCTGCAGCGCTGCGGCCTCGCATACCGCGTGATTGACACCGCCGCAGGCGACCTGGGCACTTCCGCCGCCCGCAAGTTCGACTGCGAGGCGTGGGTCCCCACCCAGGGCACCTACCGCGAGCTGACCTCCACCTCGAACTGCACCACCTACCAGGCGCGCCGCCTGAACATTCGCGAGCGCACCCCGGACACCGTGGACGAGGCAGGCAACGTGCGTAAGGGCCGCACCCGCTCCGTAGCGACCCTGAACGGTACCCTGGCGACGACTCGCTGGGTGGTTGCCATCCTGGAGACTCACCAGCAGGCAGACGGTTCTGTTGTGATTCCTGAGGCTCTTCGCCCCTACATGGGTGGCGCCGAGGTCATCCCCGCAGTAGCTGCTGAGTAAAGGGACGAAGAGGTGATTCCGAGGCTCCAGGCTCGTTACCTCGCCTGATTCGGAAGCCTCTTAAGTGCTCGCGCGCTCGCACCCGGCTCCCTCATCTCTACATGGGTGACGCCGAGGTCATCCCGGCAGTAGCCGCTGAGTAATCTCAAAATCAGCCGAAAAACCCGCTCACCGCGTAAACGGTGGGCGGGTTTTCGCGTATCCCGGTAGTCTAAGAACTATGCCTCTATACCGTAAACTCCTTGGTGTTTCCGCGGCGGCGGCGCTGACCGCCTCCGTCACTCGTGCCCGCCGTGAAGCGCGCCGACGTGCTATCGAACTGGGTGCGCCCTTTGGCGTTCTGCCGACCCTGCCCACCGGTGAGGCGCAGCGCGTGGGCGTGGTGTACAACCCGAGCAAGCCCGGCGCTGCGGCGGCTATTGAGATTCTGGAACGTACCCTCGCGGCGAACGGCCACCCGCAGCCGCTGGTGCGCACCACCCGCGTGGACGAGCCCGGTTCTGAGGCTGCCCGCGAGCTGATCGCTGAGGGTGTTGACCTGCTCATTGCTGCCGGTGGTGACGGTACGGTGCGTGCTGTGGCGGCGGCGCTGGCGCATCATGAGGGGCCCAAGCCGCGCCTGGGTATTCTGCCGATGGGTACCGGTAACCTGCTGGCGCGTAACCTGTATATTCCGGTCAGTGACGTGGCGGCGTGCGTGAATATTGCGCTCAACGGTGCAGGTCAGGCCGTTGATGCGATTGAGATGACGACGACGAGCACCCCCGGCGAAGAAACCGAACACACGTTCTTTGTGATGAGTGGTGCCGGCTTTGATGCGCTTGTCATGAATGATACGAACGAGGAGATTAAGGCGAAGTTCGGCTGGGTTGCGTACGTGCAGTCCGGCATGAAGCACATGCTGGGCAGGTCGCACCCGGTGCGTATTAGCGTGGATGGTGGGGAGCCTCGTACTCTGCCGATGCGGTCGGTGCTGATCGCGAATTGTGGCCGCCTGCAGGGTGGTATTCGCCTGGCGGATATGACGGATGTGAATGACGGCAACCTTGAGGTGATTGTGGCGTCGCCGCGTGACCTGGTGGAGTGGGGGCTGCTGATGGCGAAGGTTACGCGCCGCACGATTTTGGGTTCGCCGCGCGTTGAGCTGCCGGTGATTCGCCACCTGGTGGGGTCTGAGGTCGTGCTGGAGTTCCCGGATGGTGCGCAGCCGGTTGAGGTGGATGGTGACCCGGCACCGTCGGCGTACCGTATTAGCGCACGCGTGCTACCTGCCGCCGTAGAGGTGGCGGTCCACCCCGAGGTGCTCTAGCCGGCGTGGTTTGCTTGCTCGCACCCGTTTTGAGGAATCGCCCAGGTGGGTGACGTATTCTCGGGAGTGTTGATGTATACACCGAGTACGTCAGGAGACAACCACCTATGAGCCACCAGCCGGCACTTCAGCACACTGCACCGTATCTTTCGCATCCTGTAGATTATCTGCAGGAGAAGCCGCGCCGTGGCTTCTGGAAGACTGTTCTGCGTATTATCGCCTGGGGCATGTACGTTCTGAGTGTGCCCGTGTGTTTGATTGTGACGGGGGTTGTCATTGTCGGCCTGGTGTTGCTTGGCAGCTCGATTGATAACGTGATTCTTCACTTTGTAGTCATGCTGGTGATGCCTTTCGCTGCTCTGGCCCTTGGGGCTGTTGGGCTGTATGTCTTTGGTGTGAAGATTATTGGTGGCCTTTTCACGTATTCGCGGGCTGATAGCGAGGTGGAGGACCGCAGCGAGCGCTTCGTTCGGGGTACGTACGAGTTCTTTGCTGATATTTTTGCGGGCCTCCCTGACATTGACTTCTTCTAACGGAGGCGGTGTCTAGTGGATAGCTCATAGATAGGGCTTAAACGTATAAACGCGGTGGGGCGCGACCTGTTGAAAGGTCGTGCCCCACCGCGTTTTATTGCCCGTACAGGCTGTTAGGTTTTAGGAACCCCAGGTAATGAACTCGTCCGGGTCAGCCTTGCCAGCTTCAGTAGGAGTCGTAGGAGCCCAGTAGTGCCAATCACCATCGTGCCACTCCATCACAATATCGGCAGACCAGTACGTAGCCGACGGGGTCTTGATTAGCAATCGCACCGTTGCACGCTCCGGAGTGTAGGAGATGTAACGGTAACCAGAAATATGGAGAACCGGAGCGGTTTTGGTGTCCTTCATGCGGAGTTCGCGGAGTGCGTCGGCGCCGGGGCCAACAATAGTCGGCATATAGTCCTTCGGGGACTCTACCATCTGAATATAAGCCCAGGTTGCGGCGTACAACCCGCCCTCAGCCGAGTGCTCAAAGCAGTTTTCAATCGACGATTTTGCCATCGGACCAGCGGTCTTTGAGACCGGTCCCATCCAACCCCCATTGGTGCTTACCCACGTGGTGTTCTTGGGTGCGGCGTCCAGTACTGCCTGGTCGTCTGAGGCGCCAGCACCGCAGGTTCCAGCCTCTACGGTAGAGGTAGGCTTTGACTGAGCCGCGCCATTCGAGTTGCCTGTAGCGGAGTTCGACTGAGCTGCACCATTCGAGCTACCCGCGGCGGAGGTATTGGAATTATCGCCGCCGCGCGGAATGAGCACGATGACCAGTACAACGAGGAGGGCTACAACAGCTGCTGCTAGTCCGAAAGCCCAGCGGGGGATAGTGACTCCACCCTTGTTCTCCATAACAATCTCCAAAATACGTAGACCCCGCAATTTCGGGGCGCGACGAACCCACCCCCAGCAGGAGGGCAGAGATTGAATGAGTGATGAGAAACTATGCGGTGCCGCAGGTGAGCATCCGAGCCAGAACACAACATCGAGGACTGCAAGACGCAAAAACACGGCGGCACGTATTTATCGGTGTCAAAAGATACCCTATCATGCCTACAGATATCCTGCAGGTGCTCGCCCTGAGCTACCATGATATGAGCTGGACTGCACGAAAAACACCGAATTTCTACCAATCCGGTGCTGAGCCATGCACCCACTATGCGTCAATGCCCGACGCAGACACCAACCGCAGGCGGTCGCAAAGCTACATTGCCCCGCCTCGACACATCACACCGATACATAGAACCGTTCATCAGAGAAAGCCCATCTCCATGACCCGCAAAATCACCGCCGCTGCCGCTGTCCTTGCCCTGCTCGCCACCGGCTGCTCCGCTAGTACCGATAGCTCCGCACCGGGCGGAACCCTCATCACCGGCGGAACCTCGACCGCCACCCCCACCCCCAGCTCTACTACAACTCCTGCACCCGCAACCACTACCGCAGGTCGTACCCCCATCGTTACCGAGGAGACCGCCTCCCCGAGCGCGACGGCAAGCACCACCACGGCATCCACCACTGCGGCAGCGACCCCGACCGTGAGCCTTGACCCCTCACCCCTGGCGGGAACCGGTGGTGGACCCCAGCAGCCCTCCAGTGTTCCCACCCTCAACAGCATCACTGACGAAGACCGCGGTCGCGCACTTGAAGCCGCGAAAGCAATCGTCACCGCATACACCAGTGGCAAGCCGTACAAGGAGTGGTCTGAAGAGCTCTACCCCATGATTGACCCCAAACTGCAAAACCACTACGGGCCTAACTCTCGTGTTGATGTTTTCAAGGGAACCGTCACTAGTGCTGAACTGGTTGATGATCCGACCCTGAAAGTTCCTGGCGGTGACAACCCCTACTGGCTCACGGTTTGCGTGAAGGTTGAAGGAAGCATCAGCCCCGCCTACTATGTGCGTTTGCACCGTACCGCGGAGCGGCCCGATAAATGGAAGGCGTCTCATATCCTTGAGCCGCAGGGCTTCAACAGCTTTGTGAAGGAACGAATGAAGGAACAGGGTAAATAGAGCGA
>CALGXU010000466.1 GCA_937935205.1 uncultured Rothia sp. | reverse complement strand
TGGCTGTGGGTGGCGCACTGGTGCTCGGTGCCGGCACTGTGATGGTGCTGCGTTCCCGCCGCCGCGCCTCCTAGCGCCCGCCGCGTGAGGACACGCTGATACGACAAAGCCCCCGCGGCTGAGAGGATGACTCTCGGCCGCGGGGGCTTTCTCTATACGGTGTTACATCTTGATATCCGCTAGACCGGTGATTTTGTTGCGCCTTCTATACAGCTTCCTGAACAGGGGCCGGGTCCACTCAAGGTTGTCCCACGTATCAACCCACGCCAGATCTTGCGGGTTCCGCATATCGGGCCACCGGTCGAACTCGAGCCTGAACCGTACGATTGCCAGCAGACGGTGGTTCTTGCCGACGGGGTCAAGCTTGGCGATTTCTTTACCCTTCTTGGTGTAGAAGGTGGCACTGTCGGTCACCTCCCCATCCCAGTCATCCGCCTCCGCCGTACCTTGGAAGTAGAAAACCTGGTCGATAGCCCTAATCGGGTAGGGGGTCACGGTAGCGAACGGTGAGAGCTTCTGCTCCACAGTGTCGGGCGTGATTTTTGTGTACACCAGGTGAACGTGCAGGAGGTGGTAGAGAAGGACGAGTAGCAGGATAAACATCAGAATGTTCAAGAGGATACCGAGCTCTGCCTGCGTGTAGAGGTAGAACGCGAAGAAACCTGCCGGGAATAGGGGTATGAGAAGGCTTATGAGGGCTTCACGGCGAGGCACACGTGTAATGTAGATGCCTTCGTCGCGTAGCTTCATGTCCTGGCGCAGGTGCCTATCGTGCAGAACGATGATAGTGATGGCGCCGATGATTGACGCGAGGGTGCAGGTGCCCCAGAGCAGAAGGAAAAAGGTGTGCATGATGCGTGCCCCTCTTTCGCGGTGTTGGTGGTGTTTGCGCCGGTTGTGGCTCTTCGGATGTAGGGAGTAGCTGACGCTTATTGAGCGGGCTACATGTCAACGTCGGCAAGGCCAGTAACCTTCTCCAGATCCCTGAAATAAGAAATTGTCATACCCCTCTTATCAAGCGCGTCCACCTGCGCCACATCATCCGGATTATCCATATCAGGCCAACGCTCATTCTCAATCCTAAAACGCACAATCGCCAAAATCCGGTAATTGTTATGAGTCGTCGGACCAAAAGCAGCAATCTGCTTACCCGACTTCGTATAAAAACCCACCATATCCTGATCTTCAACATCCACAGTCTCGTAATAGATAACGCTATCAATCGCACCTATCGGGTAGACCGTTGGGTTAGCTGACCAGACACTCTGCTCAATACCTTCAGGAGAAAGCTTCACATAAGCGACATGCACATAACGCAAAAAGGCAATGAACATAGCCGATAGCAAAAAGACCAATATTTCAGTCCCTGTATTTATTGAATCAGGGCTGTATATATGGGCTACAAACGAAAGACAGGGGAAGGCGGGGGTAAATATCATAATGAGAGCTTCAGCCTGATTAACTCGTCGAATATAAATACCCTCACGCCGCCGCTTCTTATCTTTCCAACGCTGCACCTCGTAATTGATGATGACATAAAACGTCGCAACTGTTGTGAACAGAGCGACGGCACCCCAAAAAATAATGAGGAAAGTGCGCATGGTGGGTTCTCGTTTCGCGTGGTTGGTGAATAGGTGGGAAGGGGTTATACCCCGGTGACGGGGCTACATGTCAACGTCGGCAAGACCCGAAATCTCTTTTTGGCGCTTAAAGTACGAAATGACTTCATCGCGGTTATCCAGCTGGTTCACCTTATCCACGTCAGCCGGATTATCCAGATCAGGCCAGCGGCCATACTCAATCCTGAACCGAGTAATAACCAAGAGATAGTACTCATCATAATTTTCGCTCAACGGGTTAATACGTGCACGCGACTTAGTGAGGAACCACATCCTGCTAGCGGTATCTTCATCTTTCGACTCACTATAAATAACGCTATCAATCGAGCCGATGGGGCAGATCCTCGACCCGAGAACGGGGGTGTGCATATTAATACCCTCAGAAGAAATCTTCATGTACGTGGCGTTGACATGCCACAGGTAGAACAAGAGGAAAGCAGCCATGAGCATGCATGCAACGTCCATGAAAGCGCTCGTCTCTGCCCTTTCTAATGACAGGGAATAGCATACAAGCGGGAAGCCCGGGATAAAGACAATAATGTACGCCAGTAGCGCTTGCAGACGACTAATGTAGATACCTTCACGCTTTTTCTTCTCGTCACGGCGTCGATTGATGATGTAAGCGGCAAGGGTGAGAATCGTGAAAATAGTTGTGATGATGGAGCATACGCCCCAAAAGGTAATAGCAGATTCTTGAGACATCATTTTAGCTATTCGCTCCTTCGGTCGGGTTGGAGTCGGTGATGGTAGTGGAGTGCGCATCAAGGATGCGCTGCAGGTGTTCCGGGATCTGCCGGTACTCCCCAGCCTCGGGTGAACCAATCTCATACGTGCGGGCGTAGCAGATGACCTTGATGAGA
The DNA here is from genome assembly GCA_937935205.1 of uncultured Rothia sp. Taxonomy (GTDB): domain Bacteria; phylum Actinomycetota; class Actinomycetes; order Actinomycetales; family Micrococcaceae; genus Rothia. Next base: position 8,472 of record CALGXU010000466.1, on the reverse strand, counting down.
GCGTCCATGTCCTCGTAATCACCGAACTCTACGAAGAGTTCGGGGATGTACTTGGGTAGCCAAACGCCGTAGCGTTCGCGGAAGAGGATCATGTGGTAGATGTAGGTTGCGTCAAAGAAGACTGGGCTGAAACCCAGACGGTAGCGGCCCATCTGGCTACTGCTGATGAGTAGGTGTCCGCCCTTGCCGTTGACCTGCATGTGTATTTTGGTGATGCTGCTGTAGTCGAACTCGCGGGTCTTGAATCGCCAGTTCCGCCATTTCACGGAGGTCTCATTCTGCTGGATGTAGAAAGAGTGAACATGGATGGACATAAGCCAAAAACAGGACCCTACGATACTTCCAAAGATGAGGAAAAATATGAAATCTTCAAGCGTTTCTGAAATCCAGAGGGGCACCAAAAAACACACAAAAAGCGTGAAAAAATCCAGGCAAACAACAGCTAGCAGTGGCTTTTTCTGCCGCTGACCCAGAGGAATATAGCCTTTGGGGCGGTTGAGTCCTATGGAGCCGTTGGTGACGGTTTCGGCAAGAAATTTTCTGAGCATGAAATGTCCTAGTGTGGTTGGTGAATAGAGGCCGCGCAGCCATTGCGCAGGGTGGAGGCGGCGCCTCCAGAAGATACGGTTGAGGGGCGCCCGCAGGCACGGCGACTGCCGCATGAACGAACGCCCCTCCATTAGCGACGGCTAATCACGGAACCAAATAAACCGGTTTACTTGTCCATCTCGTAGACCCAGCCGCCAGCGTTGCAGTAACGCTTGCCGTCCTTTTCGGTGATGGAGTAGCCGGGCTCGTGGTTCTCGCACTTCTGGATAACCTCACGGGCCTCTCGGTTAGACTTTTCGAGGTTCGCGGCACGAATCTGGAAGAAAGCAAAGGTCGCAATATACGCCACCAGAACTAGTGCAAGAGCAGTAATAGCCATGCCCTTACCCTTGCCGGTGCCGTTCTTGACCATGATCAGGGCAATCACCGCGAAAACAATGGTCGGGATGGTCAGGAACGAACCAATAACAAAGATGCCGGTCAGGGCGGAGATAATACCCAGAACCAGTGCGGTTACTGCCGCCCACTTTTTCTTTTTCGGTGCCTCGACGGGTGCGCCGTGTGCGGGCTGTGCGGCGGGTGCCTGCTGGGTGAACTGCGGCTGCTGCGGTGCGGCCGGCTGCGGGGTGTTTTCAGACATGAAAGTCCTCATTTCGTATGTGGTTGGTGAATATCCGGAAGCGCACCACCGACAGGTGGCGTACCTTTCCCAAGGATACTCTATGTGCTTGAAAGCTCTGACAAGTTGAATTGTCGAGTACTTTGATGGTCTATGGGTTAGGTGGCTAAAAAGTTAACTCGGTGCAAGGCTCGGGTGAAGACTGGGCGACCATTCACCGGCGGGTGGTGACGGTGCTCAGGTGAGTAGCCGCTGGCATGCAGAAAGCCCCTGGGCTGAGAGGCAATCTCTCATGCCCAAGGGCTTTCTCTATACGGTGCTACATGTCGACGTCGGCGAGGCCAGTGACTTTCTCCTTTTCCCTGAAATACGGGACTGTATCAGGGCCACTATCTAGAGCATCCACCCGAGCAATATCACCCGGATTATTCATATCAGGCCAGCGGTCATTATCAATCCTGAACCGCACAATCGCCATCAGACGATAATTCTTGTGAATAATCGGGCAGAAGGCGGCAATTAGTTTTCCGGATTTACTGTAGAAAGACACAAGATCCTGGTCGTCCGTAGAGGTTGCCTCATAGTATTCAATGCCGTCAATAGCATTGAAGGGATAGACGGTCGTGCGTGCCGACCACATACGCTGCTCAATACCTTCAGGGGAGATCTTCACATAGGCAATGTGTACGTACCAGGCATACATCATAAGCCCGATTGACCCAAGTAGTGCAATCGATTCATAGAAGATACCCGCAGAACCCTCGTCAACAAGATGCAGGTAAAGAAAAAGGCACGGAAATCCAGGAGTAAATATTGTTAGAAGAGCCTCGGCCTGATTAACTCGTCGGATGTACGCGCCTTGGCGGCGACGCTCTATATCCTTCCAGCGCTGAATCTCATAGTTGATAATGATGTAGAGCGTCCCGGTTACCGAGATGAAGGCCATAATGCCCCAGATAATAATCAGGAAAATACGCATGGGCTCTAGTTACCTCCGCTGATTTCAGTGCCGTTTGCCTCTTCGTCCTCTTCCTTCTCGAGGATAGCGATACCCACGGTCATGTACCTCTTCACCAGCAGGTACGAGGCGATCACCGGCACCACATACACCAGCGACAACCCACTGCCAGACTGCACAACATCAGCGGTAAGATGCACCGCCGCCAAACATCCACCCAAACCCACCAGGGCAACGCAGAAGCCACGCAACACACCATACCCGGCAGTACCCTCCTCAAAGGCAGTCGCCCACAGCTTGAACAGGGCGCGGCGCACAAAAATCAGGAAAACCGGCACCAGGCACAGTACCACTGAAACACCCACAGGCTCATACCCGGCAGTGGCGAACGAAACCACCGGAATAACCAGGCAGAAGAACACCATCAGGGCACTCACACCCAGCACGACCGCGCGCACATACCGGTTGATGCGCTCCATACGGCGCAGGTTGGGAATCTCGTCGCTCGGCTGCGCGGCATTGTAGAAGAACAGCAGTAGAACCAGCGCGGACACCGCCACATACCAGGGCGCAAAATTGATGCCGTCCACCTGCGGGGTGAGGGCAACCGGCGGGACACCCGCCAGGGAGAGAGCAGCGAGCAGAACAATCGCGGCAACGCAGAGCGTGCCCACCGTCAGCAGAAAGTAGTGGTACGCGCCGCCATTCTTGGCATCGTGCACACTGTGCTTGTGCGTGCCGTCAATCATCACCACGGAAAACAGCATCATGGAGATAGCCAGGATGCTCCACGCGTATTCACCCGTCACGGTGGGGACAAATATGAGAAGAATGGACATAGAGAAAAGAATCCACAGAAATACTCGCTGCAGGGTCGGTGAGGACGCGAGGGCCTCTCCAAAAAAGCCGATAATAAAGTCGCCGATAATGTCCATGGTGGATTCCTTTCTGCGGGGGTGGGGTTATTCTTTGATCTCTTCAAAGCGGATGACAGTGAAGTCGAATTCATCGTTGCGGGAATCGAAGGACTTGTACGCCCTATATTTCTTGCCCGTCTCAAAGTTCTGGAGGTAGGGGTAGATACGTTCTCCATCGGGAGCGTGCCACATTGTGATGATTCCGCACTCTTCCGTTTCGAATTCACCGGAGATTGCGTATGGGTCCTCATGCTCAATGATTTCGACTGACTCAACAGTGCATATTTCTGAATCATTATTCGGGTTGTAGTGAGTCGTGAAATATAAGAAACCAAGTGCGGCGAGGAATCCTACGCAAAATATGATGGATACACGGTCGTCCCAAACATATTCTACTATTTCGCGAATATATTCTTTGAAGGTAACTTTATTCTTCTTTTTCTTGTAATATTTCTTCTTGCTGGTATTCTGCGTAGTTTTATTTTCAGTAATGTAATTTGCCTCTGGATAACTCTTTTTCTTCGAGGTGTTTCTTTTCTTTGAAACGTTCTTTTTCCTCGGGGAGTTCTTTTTCATTGCTCTTCACCTTCTTTCTGAGCTGCGGGCTGTTATTTTGTGCTGGCTTTCTAGGCTTTCGTTGCCTTGTGCGCTTCGCGGCTTACCTCGGTTGTGCTCATAGTATGTACGTCCTTGTGTGGTGGTTGGTGAATCGTGCTCGCTACGGCGAGGTGGCGGGCACATCCTTAGCCTATCGCACCCTATCTGGACGGGAGGTTAACTCGACGCAATGCTCGGGTGAAGACTCGGCAACCACTTCGCAGATTGCCCGAATCCGTGCCTAACCACCCGATTTCCTCGGCTACTCTGAGAACGAACCAGCACCCTCCGCGCTGTTGCTGGAAGGCTGCGGGTCACCGATAGATAGAAAGGGCAGTTGACCACCATGATAATTACCTACACCATGATTGCCGTATGGGGCGTGCTAAGCCTTGGGCTGATGTACAAAATCTGCCGCGCCGTTATCACCCATGAGATGAGCCGCCGCCACGACAAGAAGCTACGCGCCGAAAACATCCACATCATCCGAGGTAAGCTTCGCAACATCATCCTGGCCGGCTTTGTAGCTCTCACATTTCCTGTCGCAATGTTCCTAACGCACCTACTTGGCGACATGGGATTCCACCTTTTCTACGACATCGCAGCGTTCTGCGCCATGTGCATGGCTATCTGCTTCTTCTACGGACCCGTTGAGGATTACACCGAAATCTCGCCGGAAGGAATCGAAAGGGGCGAATCATTTCTAGATACGGTCTTCTACCCGCTCAACGCAATCGACGCAGTCTCATACAGCCAGGCCTCTGATAGTGACGAGTCAGACAGCGTTACTTTTAAAACAAAATCAGGCAAGACAATTACGAATTTCAGCCCCGGCGATGACGGTTACTACCTCCTCGCAATGACCCGATTCAGGATCGAAAACGACCGCTGGCCAGACATGAACAACCCCGAAGAAGCCGCCCAGGTCAAGGCGTGGATGAACTGGAACTCCACCATCCCTCACATCAAGGACAAGGAAATCACCGGCCTCGCCGAAGTAGACATGTAGCCCGCGATTCAGCGCGCGCCCGGCGTGTTTTTCAACCGATATTTCCGCATTTTTTCTGCCGGAAAAACGTGGACTAGCCCGCATGGTTTAAGCCTCAACTAGAAGGTGTACTCTACACGTAAAAACATTAACGTTGAGGCTTACAATAAGAAATGGTCAATGCACAGCCGCACGACGTGCACGCACCATGTCACTTCACAGAAACACCGACCCCGAAAGGCACATCATGGCCACCAAGAAGCCCGCACGCCTCACCCGCCGCGCAGCCCTCGCCGCCGCAGGCGCAGGCGCAGCAACCGCCCTCGGCGCGCTGCTCACCCCCGCACAGGCAACCACCTACCGCCCGACCGTGCGCCGCACCCCCTACAACGGCTACTACTCGCACCGTTACGGCCGCCGCGGCCGCGTCGTCATCAGCGACTACTACGGTAGCTCCTACAGCCACTACTACTATTACGGCGGCTAAAGAATCCCAAGCCCAATAAACATATACTGGAAGACGGCACTACACCACGTAGTGCCGTCTTCCCGTTTGATGCTCAGGCATCACCCGCACCACGGTGCGGAAAATACACCACAGATAGAGAGAACCCATGAAGAACGTAACCCGCCGATCCGCCCTCGGCCTGCTCGCGGCAACCGGCGGCGCGACCCTCCTGGCAGCATGCGGTGCACAGCCCCAGGCAGCCAGCGGCTCTGCATCTGCATCCGGTAGCGCATCTGCTTCCGCAACTGCATCTAAGAGTGTTCGTAGCGACTACTCCGGTGTTGCAGTCCTGGATGGTTACACCTCCAAGCCTTCCGACTACCAGCCCGCAACCCGCACCGAGCCGTCCAAGAACGCCCCCGTGCCGGTCAAGCCCGCCGTCGCTAATGAGAACAGCGTGGAGGGCCTGTACCAGTCCATCGCCTTCTTCGGCGCAGCCATGGAATACTACATGCGCACCGGTAAGACCGAGCCCCTGCGTGAATGCGCGCTCGACAAGTCCGAGCTGAAGAGCATGATTGAGCCGGCAAGTGGCACCCTTGGCGAGAAGCTGGTCAAGGGTGAAGCCTGGATGCACGACGCGTCCGTCACCATCACCATGCTTTCCGCGCAGCCCGAACGTGAGGGTGACACCTACAACTGGGATATCCGCCTGACCATGGATCCCGGCGAGTTCATTGCAAGCAAGGACCGTGTGCAGGAAGCTCCCTCTGAATCGGATCGTAAGGACGAGGTCGAGCGCACCCTGCACGGCGTGTACGAGAACGGCGCATGGAAGCTGACCGGTATGAATGCTCGTCCCTCTTCCGCCTCAGCTTCTGCAGTAGCTTCAGCATCGGCTTCTGCTTCCTAAAAGGTTCAGTCTAGAAGTGTATAGCTTCTACAAGTAAAAGGCGCCCGCCCCGTGGCTAGAAACCACGAGGCGGGCGCCTCACTTATATACGCAATAAAGCATATACCCTTATCGGGATGCTACCAGATGCGCACGCGCTCCTCCGGAGCCAGGTACAGTGCATCGCCCTCAGAGACACCAAATGCCTCATAGAACTCATCAATATTGCGCACCACACCGTTTACACGGAACTCATCCGGCGAATGCGGATCCACCGAAATCATCACCTCAGCATGCTGCGGGCGGGACTTCGTGCACCAGCCCCGAGCATTCGAGAAGAAGAAACGCTGAATACCGGTCATACCGTCAATCACCGGTGCGTCATCCAGCGACTCAATGCCCTGCTTCTTCAACGCCAGGCGGTACGCCTTCAATGCAATCGACATGCCGGACAGGTCGCCAATGTTCTCACCCAGAGTCAGCTCACCATTCACGTGGAACTTCGGGTCCAGACCCACCGGAACGTACGCGTTGTACTGCTCCACCAGCGCTGCGGTACGCTCCTTGAACTTCGCGTAATCCTCCTCAGTCCACCAGCTCTCCAGCTTGCCGTCGCCGTCATAGCGGGAACCCTGATCGTCAAAACCGTGACCAATCTCGTGACCAATAATCATGCCGATATTGCCGTAGTTCGCCGCATCGTCAGCATCCGGGTTGAAGTACGGCGGCTGCAGAATAGCCGCCGGGAACACAATCTCGTTTGCCGGGGGCATGTAGTACGCGTTCACGGTCTGCGGAGTCATCAGCCACTCCGACTTATCCACCGGCTTGCCGTTACGGGCAATCAGCCAGTCGGCATCAAACGCGCCGGTGCGGCGCAGGTTCTCGAACAGGTCACCGGGTACCAGCTCCAGTGCGGAGAAGTCACGCCACTTATCGGGGTAACCAATCTTGGTGACGAACTTCGACAGCTTCTCCAGCGCCTTCTCGCGGGTTGCCTCAGTCATCCAGTCCAGCGACTCAATAGACTCGCGGTACGCCTCCAGGAGGTTGCCGACCAGAACCAGCATCTTCTCCTTGTGTGCGGGCGGGAAGTGCACGGCCACGTACTCCTGACCAATCTCCTCACCCAGAGCCTTCTCGACGGCGCCAACGCCGCGCTTCCAACGCTCACGAATCTGCTGGGTGCCCGAAAGGGTCTTGCCGTAGAAGTTGAAGCTCTCCTGAACCAGCTCGTCGTACATGAACGGCGCACGCGAACGTAGCACAGTCCACACAGCCCACAGCTTCCAGCTCATCAGCGGGACGGAGGTGAACAGCTTCGCCGCACCCTCAAAGAAGGACGGCTGAGCCACAATAACCTGGCCCAGGGTCTCCGGGTCAGCGCCGAGCGCCAGCAGCCATTGGGAGAACGGGAAGCCGGGGAACTTCTCGTCCAGCTCGGTTGCCTGGTACGGGTTGTAGGTCGCCTCAGCGTCACGGTTCTCCACGACGTTCCAGTGCAGACGAGCCAGTTCAGACTCGTGAGTGAACACCAGCTGAGCCGCCTGCTCCGGGGTCAGACCGAAGCCCTCAGCCAGGCCGGTCAGCTCAAACATGCGGGCAATATGCTCAACATACGCCGCGCACGCCTGCTCGTGCTTCTCTTCACGGTAGTAGGACTCATCCGGCAGACCCAGACCCGACTGGTACAGGAAGAACGTGTAATTCTTCGGATCCTTCGGGTCGTTGCTGGTGTACCAGGCGAACAGCTGCGGCAGACCCGCACGAGACAGCAACGCCAGGGTCACAGCCAGGTGGGAGGGGGTTGCCGAGTTCAGGATCGGGGCGATTTCCTTCAGCAGCGGCTCCAGGCCGTCCGCCTCAATCTTCTCAACATCCATGAAGGAGTTGTACAGCGCACCAATACGGGACTCCGGCTGCTCCTTCGCAATCTTCTCCACCAGCTCACGCACGTGCTTCTCTGCGTTATCGCGGAGGGTGTACAGGCCGCCATCCTTGGGGCGGTCCGCCGGGATTTCGTGGGTAGCAAGCCACTTACCGTTGACGTGGCGGAAGAAATCGTCGCCCGGCTTGACGGTTTCATCCACCCATTCTTTAGTGATTCCAGAGTTAATAGTCATGGTTCCATTCTATGTTCTTACGCCCGCAAGCCACAGGATGCCCGGCACCGCGCCGGATGGTGGCTCACCGGTACAGGTGCTCATCAGAGGCATTTGGGTGCTCCTCAGCGGGTTATCCGGGCGGTAGAGAAGGCGCGCACAGCCCCTCCAAGGACGCAGAAAACCCGCCCGCACGGTCACACAACCGTACAGGCGGGTTCACATCTACCCCCGAACTGTTAAGCAGTTCAGGAAAGAAGAAGCACTATTCGCTTAAGCCTGAGCCTTCGCAGCCAGCTTCTCTGCACGCTCAGCCATCAGACGCTTCTCAGCACCGTTGACCAGCCAGAGGAACAGAACCGCCAGACCCGAGCACACAATCATGAAGACAAACGCGGTGCT
>CALGXU010000465.1 GCA_937935205.1 uncultured Rothia sp. | reverse complement strand
AAGGCCCCGTAGCGCAGTTGGTTAGCGCGCCGCCCTGTCACGGCGGAGGTCGCGGGTTCAAGTCCCGTCGGGGTCGCTCTGGCCGCGTAAGTTCAGATGATTATTCATCCGAAGACGCGGTCATTGCGTATCTATAAGTAAATACGCAAGGCTCTGTAGCTCAGTTGGTAGAGCGTACGACTGAAAATCGTAAGGTCACCGGATCGACGCCGGTCGGAGCCACGAAATCCGCCTCCAGGCTTCTACAGTGGGGCGGGTTTTGTTTTTAAAAAAACTTTAGGGCTGCAGATACTGCAACCCGCCGAAAAGCCGGCAACTTGGGAATAAAACCCCGAGGTGCCGCCTTTTTGTATACAGAAACAACTTTGTATACAGAAACAACGCCACGCTCCCTCTAGAAAGCATCCCGCACCCATGATCGCTCAGAATCCCAGCGCACAGCCTCCCAATGCACAGCCTCCGGAGAGCTCATCTCAGATTCCGAGCTCACCCCAGATTCCCTGGGCAAAAAATGCCGCTGTCAGTGCTCAGACGGGCGGAATCCGCTTCGAGAACATCACCAAGAGCTACCCGAGCCGAACCGGTGAACCCACCACGGTGTTGCAGAACCTGAACCTGCACATTCCCGCCGGTCAGATTACCGTGTTCGTCGGCCCCTCTGGGTGCGGTAAAACCACTAGTCTGCGCATGATTAACCGCATGGTGGAACCCAATAGCGGCACCATCACCATTGACGGCGTGAACGTGCACGAGAAGAACCCCTACGAGCTGCGCCGCGGTATTGGCTACGTGATGCAGCAGGGCGGGCTCATGCCGCACCGTACCGTCGCGCAGAATATTGCCACCGTGCCGCGCCTGCTCGGTGCCTCCCGCAGGCAGGCGCAAGCGCGAGCCCTCGAACTGCTCGACGTGGTCGGTCTGGATTCTTCGTACGCCAAGCGCTACCCCTCCCAGCTTTCGGGTGGTCAGGTGCAGCGCGTTGGTGTGGCGCGTGCTCTCGCCGCCGATGCGCCCGTCCTGCTGATGGACGAGCCGTTCTCTGCCGTAGACCCCGTGGTGCGTACCGACCTGCAGAAAGAGCTACTGCGCCTGCAGGGACGACTCGCCAAGACGATCGTGTTCGTCACCCACGACATTGATGAGGCCCTCCTGCTCGGCGATACAATCGCCGTCTTCGCGGAGGGCGGTCGCCTCGCGCAGTTCGGCACTCCCGAAGAGATTCTTTACAGCCCCACCGATGATTTTGTGCGCTCCTTCGTGAGCCGCTCCGTTGCCGGTCTGCTGGATGAGCAGACGGTGCGCCAGGCGCGCGCACGCCGACTTGCCGCCTCCAAAGAAGCGCAGAGTGGCAAGGCAGAAGGTGAGAAAAGCGAATGAGCCTTCTGGAAAATATTGTGCTCGCGGCACCACCGCACGCCGCGCTACCTCTCACCGCGCAACCCCTCGCCGCAAGCGACATGCACTGGGAGTGGGTCACCACCAATAGTCGGCGCATCCTCGAACTGACCCTCAGTCACCTCTACCAGGGCGTTGTGCCCGTCGCGATTGGTGCTCTCGTCGCGCTGCCGGTCGCCTACTACGCGAGCCGTCGCCGTGACCGCGGTTCCGAACGCCGCATAGGTGCGCGAACCCTCATGCACCTCTCCTCGCTGCTGTACACCATCCCCTCAATCGCGCTGTTCGTGCTGATGCCGCTCATCCTGGGAACCTCCATTATTTCCCCGCTGAACGTGCTCGTCGCCCTGAGCGTCTACTCCTTCTCGCTCATGGTGCGTTCCGGCGTGGACGCTTTCGACTCCGTACCCGATAGCGTGCACGAATCTGCACGCGCCCTCGGATACACGCCCCGACAGGCGCTGATGGAGCTCTACCTGCCCCTCGCCGTGCCCGTCATCATGGCGGGAATCCGCGTGGCAACCGTCGCCAATATTGCGATGGTGTCCGTAGGCGCCCTCATCGGTGTGCCCTCGCTCGGCACGCTCTTCACCGACGGTCTTGCGCGCAATATCCCTTCGGAGATCCTGGCTGGCGTAATTCTTAGCCTGCTACTGGCGCTGGTCCTCGACCTGCTCCTTATCCTTCTGACGAGGGCACTTACGCCCTGGCAGGCGGCTACGGTTGCGAACCGCCGCAGCCCCGAAAGGAAGGCATAACCCGTGAACGTCATAGAACGAACCTTCGCCTACCTCATGGACGGCGCCAACTGGCAGGGAAGCGGTGGAATCCTCGTGCGCCTGCTCGAACACCTGAGCGTCACCGCCCTCGCCACCGCCTGCGCGGCACTCATCGTCGTGCCCCTCGGCCTCTGGGCTGGACACCGCCGCCCGAGTGACGGTACCAACCGCCGCCGCAGCAACCTGCTCATGAGCGCCGTCGCCGCCACCCGCGCGCTGCCCGCGCTCGGTCTGCTGACCATCCTGGCGCTCTGGCTGGGCGTCTCAACCCTGCCCGCCCTCATCGTGCTCATTATTATTGCGGCGGCACCCCTGCTCGCCGGAGTACTTGAAGGGCTCGCCGCCGTACCGGAAGACCTCGTGGATGCGGCCCGCGCCCAAGGCCTGACCGAATGGCAGATCCTGACCCGCCTCGAAATTCCGCTCGCCGCCAACATGATGCTCGGCGGGCTCCGCTCCGCACTCGTGCAGGTCATCGCAACCGCGACCATCGTCGCCTACCTGAGCGGCGGAACCCTCGGCAGGTACCTCTTCGACGGGCTCGCCGTGCGCGACTACCCGCGCATGCTCGTCGCAACCCTGCTCGTGGCGCTTCTCGCCTTCGCCGTGGATGCGCTCATGGGCCTTGTGCAGCGCGCGCTCACTCCCGCGGGGCTCACCATCAACCGGAAGAAGGCATGAACCCGATGAATCAGGCACCTAAAACCTTCTCGCGTCGCACTGCCCTAGCCGCCGCCGGAGCGCTCGGCATGGCGGGTATTCTTAGCGCCTGCGGGCTCAGCGGCGATAAAGTCTTCAGCGGCGAACACGAAGGAATCATCGTCGGCTCAGCGGCCTTCGCAGAATCCCAAATCCTCGCTGAAATCTACGCCGGAGCCCTCGCCCGGGCGGGATTCAACGCCCGCACCCAGCTGAGCATCGGCGCCCGCGAGGCGTACCTGGGGGCACTCGCCTCCGGCGCGGTGGACGTTATCCCGGACTACTCCGGAAACCTGCTGCTCTACCTGGACCCGAAGGCTACAGCTAGTACTGCACAGGAGATTCTGCAGGCGCTACCCGCCGCCCTCGGCACCCTTAAGGCGGGCGACTCGGGGGCTGAAATTCGCGCCCTGAACGCCTCCGCGGCGGAGGATAAGGACTCGCTCGTGATCACCGCGCAGACCGCCCAAAAGTACGGTCTGCGAACCCTTGAAGATCTCGCCTCCCGCTGTACGAACCTGAAGCTTGGCGCGGCCCCGGAGTTTGCTGAGCGCGCCTATGGTATCCCGGGTCTGAAAGAGAAGTACGGATGCGTCCCGGCCGAGTTCGTGCCCCTCTCGGACGGCGGTGGCGCGCTGACCGTCAAGGCCCTGCTGGATGACACCGTGCAGGTGGTTGACCTCTACTCGACCACCCCCGCGATTGAGCAGAATCAGCTGGTGGTGCTGGAGGATCCGAAGAACATGATTCTGGCTCAGCAGGTGCTGCCCATTATCAATACGTCGCGAGTTCCCGACTCTGCGGCGGAGGTTCTGAATCGTGTCTCGGCAAAGCTGACCACCGCCGACTTGCGTACCCTGAACGACCGTGTTTCGGGTACCTCTAAGCAGGAGCCCGCGCAAGCGGCAGCTACCTGGCTGAACGAGCGCGGCTTCTAAGAGCCCGCCCGATATTCCCCATAAATTCCTCTACAGGAATGGGTATAAACAAAACCGACCTGGGAATATTCTAAAAATAGAATATTGCCAGGTCGGTTTATATCACCTCACTCCACACATCAGGGGAGAGGCGTACAGTAGCTTTTAGCCCTCAATCAGTAGCGCCAAAGCCTCGTAGGGACGCAGGCTCAGCGTCGCCATCTCAGCCGAATCAGACTCAGCCGAACCCGCCGCGGCGGAGTCCACCACAGAATTCTTGTAATTACACACCAGCACGTGACCGGAACGAACGAACTCAGCCGGAACCTCAACCTCGGTCGGCTCACCGTAGAAGTTCGTCAGCACCAGCAGACGCTGCGCCGGGCTACCGTTCTCAGCCCCAGCCTCAGCGGGCAGCTCACGCAGGTACGCAAACACCCGCTCGTGATCCAGCGCGTAGGGCGCGTACGAACCGGCAGAGATGACCGGGTACTGCTTACGCAGGGCAATCAGGTTGCGGTAGTAGGGCAGAATCACGCCGTCGCGTTCCTCATCCTCCACCGAAATACCGGCACCGGTCGCCGCATCACGCACCGGGGCAGGAGCCAGCCACGGCGAGGTGGAACCGAACCCTGCGGTCGCCGGATCTGCGGTCCACTGCATCGGCACACGCGAATTATCGCGAGCCTTCGAGGCTACAATCTCCAGGGCCTGCTGCTCGCTCAGACCGCGCTCACGCAGCATCGCGTAGGCGTTGTGCGCCTCCACATCCACGTACTGCTCGATCGAGGAGTAGACCGGGTCAATCATGCCGATTTCCTCGCCCTGGTACACGTACGGGGTGCCGCGCAGCAGGTGAATCACGGTCGCCAGCATGGTCGCCGACTCGGCACGGTAACGCTCAACGTCACCAAAACGGTTCAGTGCGCGCGGCTGATCGTGGTTATTCCAGAACAGCGCGTTCCAGCCGCCGCCGGCCTGCATGCCCAGCGCCCAATCGTTCAGAATCTGCTTCAACTCGGCAAAACGGAACGGCACCTTCGACCACTTCTCGCCGTTCTCGTAGTCCACCTTCAGGTGGTGGAAGCTGAACACCATATCCAGCTCGTGGTTTGCAGGGTTGGAGTAGCCCACGCAGTTTTCGATGCTGGTCGAGGACATTTCGCCCACGGTCACGGTGTCATCATACTGACCGAAGGAGGCGCGGTTCAGCTGCTGAATGCGGGTGTGCACAATCGGGGTGTCGGTGTATTGTGCCTTGTCCACGGTGCCTTCGGGGGCGTCGAGTAGCTCTTCACTCTTACCGATGACGTTAATGACGTCGAAACGGAAGCCTCGCACGCCCTTCTCGTACCAGAAGTTCACGACCTTAAACAGTTCGTCGCGCACAACCGGGTTGTACCAGTTCACGTCCGCCTGGGTGCGGTCGTACAGGTGCATGTAGAACAGGGGAGTGCCGTGCTCGTCCGTGTACTCGCCAAAGCGGGACCAGCAGGGGCCGCCGAACTTCGATTCCCAGTTGGTCGGTTCGCGCAGCTGACCGTCCTCGGTGTACCTACCGGGGCAAATGTAGAAGTAGTCCCAGTACTCGCGCTCACCGGCGAGCGCACGCTGGAACCACTCGTGCTCGGTCGAAACATGGTTGAGCACCATATCGAACATGACGCCCACACCGTGCTCGGCGAGGGCAGCAATCATCTCTTCGACGTCCTCCATGGTGCCCAGGTCTGGGTTGATGGCGTAGTAGTCGGAGATGTCGTAGCCGTTGTCGTTCTGCGGGGAGGCGAAGAACGGGTTGAACCACACCATGTCCACACCCAGGGAAGCAATGTAGGGCACCTTCTCGATGACGCCGCGCAGGTCGCCGTAGGCGCCACCCGCCGAGGAGTAGAAGGACTTGGGGTACACCTGGTAGATGACGGAGGATGCGAAGTCCTTGCCGCCTGCCGGGCTGGTTGCCGGGGTGAGCGATGCGGTGGGTGCCTGTGTCATAGAAACCTTCTGAAATGTAAGCAGGGTTCAGCGTGTATACAAAGCGTGTATAAATCAGTGCGTTGGATGCGAACCGCGCCGTTGCTACGTATACCGCTACGTATGCACAGCGAGGCCCGTACGCGGCAGACACAGCAGCCCACCGCCTCCCGGTGCGTTCGCCGACTGAATATCGCCGCCCGCAACCTGGGCTCATTCCAGATTAGGGGGCATAATGGGGTGATGTCCCCCATCTACCCCGAAGGGGGCAATTCTGCCGCAGATCCGGCACAATCCCCGTGGCCTCAACCCTCCCACCGATAGGCGGTTGCAGGCTCGTGCGCGTTTCGATGCATGAAACCAAAGTGACCCTGAGCTGAAGAGCGTTGGACGCCGCGCGTAAAATCAGTACTTGCATCACTACGGAAGGTAAAACAATGCCAGAACTGCGTTCACGTACTTCAACTCACGGCCGTAACATGGCTGGTGCCCGCGCCCTGTGGCGTGCTACCGGCATGGGCGATGACGACTTCGGCAAGCCCATTATTGCTATCGCGAACTCTTTCACCCAGTTCGTGCCCGGCCACGTGCACCTGAAGAACATGGGTGAGCTGGTCGCCGGCGCGATTCGAGAGGCTGGCGGCGTTGCTAAGGAATTCAACACCATCGCCGTTGACGACGGTATCGCGATGGGTCACGACGGCATGTTGTACTCGCTGCCTTCCCGCGATCTGATTGCTGACTCGGTTGAGTACATGGTTAACGCGCACCGTGCTGATGCACTGGTCTGTATTTCTAACTGTGACAAGATCACTCCCGGTATGCTTCTGGCGGCTATGCGCCTGAACATCCCCACTATCTTTGTGTCCGGTGGCCCCATGGAGTCGGGCGAGGGCATTGAGGGTATTGTTGAGCACCGCCTCGACCTGATTGACGCCATGGTGATGGCTGTTGATGACAGCGTCAGCGACGCTGAGCTTGCTCAGGTTGAGAAGAATGCGTGCCCGACCTGCGGTTCGTGCGCGGGTATGTTCACCGCGAACTCCATGAACTGCCTGAATGAGGCGATTGGTCTGGCGCTGCCCGGTAACGGCACCACCCTGGCTACTCAGGTTGCTCGTAAGGAACTGTTCCTGGATGCTGGCCGCCGCATCGTTGAGCTGGCTAAGCGCTACTACGAGCAGGATGACGAGTCGGTTCTGCCCCGCTCCATTGCGACCAAGGAGGCGTTCGAGAACGCTATGGCGCTGGATGTGGCGATGGGCGGTTCGACCAACACCGTGCTGCACACCCTGGCGATTGCTCATGAGGCGGGCGCTGACTTCACCCTGAAGGATATTGACCGTATTTCGCGTCAGGTTCCCTGCCTGGCGAAGGTTGCCCCGAACTCCACCAAGTACCACATTGAGCACGTGCACCGTGCCGGTGGTATCCCCGCCCTGCTGGGTGAGCTGAACCGTGCCGGCCTGCTGCACAAGAACGTTCATTCTGTTCACGCTGATTCGCTGGACGAGTGGCTGGACGAGTGGGATATCCGCGGCGGCAAGGCGAGCGAGAAGGCGAAGGAACTGTTCCTCGCGGCTCCCGGCGGCGTGCGCACCACTCAGGCGTTCTCCACCGCGAACAAGTACGAGTCCCACGAGACTGACGCTGAGAACGGTTGCATCCGCGCTGTGGAGCACGCGTACACCAAGGATGGCGGTCTGGCGGTCCTGTACGGCAACATTGCTCAGAACGGTGCGATCATCAAGTCCGCTGGTATTGATGAGGAGCTGTTCCACTTCAAGGGTCGCGCGTTCGTGGTTGAGTCGCAGGACGAGGCTGTGTACGAGATCCTGTCGAAGAACGTGAAGGAAGGCGACGTTGTCGTCATCCAGTACGAGGGCCCGAAGGGCGGCCCCGGCATGCAGGAGATGCTGTATCCGACCTCCTACCTGAAGGGTCTGGGCCTGGGTAAGAAGTGTGCACTGATTACTGACGGTCGTTTCTCCGGCGGTACTTCGGGTATTTCGATTGGTCACGTCTCCCCGGAGGCTGCCGCTGGCGGTGCGATCGGTCTGGTGCAGACCGGTGACGAGATTGAGATTGACGTGAACAACCGCATCCTGCGTGTGAACGTTTCGGATGAGGAGCTTGCGGCTCGCCGCGAGGCGAAGGGCGCTGCACCGTGGCGTCCGACGAAGCCGCGTGAGCGTCAGGTATCGAACGCCCTGAAGGTGTACGGCATGCTGGCCGCTTCGGCTGATAAGGGCGGCGTGCGCATCCTGCCCGAGGACGCATAAGCCCCTCACGTATCGTGTGAGAATTTAATATTTGCCCTGATGGGCCGGCGCCCCGTTCCGCGGTTTTTCTGCGGGCGGGGCGCTGTTCTTTGCTTGCGTCTTTGTCCGTGTCTTTGTCTGCCGTCGTGGGATACCCGGTGCGGCGTATTGCCTTGTCAGTTGCGGTGCAGTAGGGTGTAAGGAGGTATTTTTATACTTATTCACCGACTCAGCACAACCACTCAAACACAACGCAATTCGCAACCCTCACGAGGACGCATTCATGGTTACCCTGCCCGCGCGCGCACAGCGTGCCTTTACTCGTCGTGCCCTGACGGCTCTTGCCTGCATCGGT
Source organism: uncultured Rothia sp. (assembly GCA_937935205.1). Classification (GTDB taxonomy): domain Bacteria; phylum Actinomycetota; class Actinomycetes; order Actinomycetales; family Micrococcaceae; genus Rothia. The sequence continues at coordinate 2,574 of CALGXU010000465.1, read as the reverse complement.
GCGCTCGCTTTGAGTTCTTGCTCTGCTCAGCCGCAGGCTGATGATTCTGAAACCACTCCGATGAAGGTCGCGACTTCCTCGGCATCCGTTGATGCGAAGGCGCTGTTTACGGCGGCGGACGGCTCCTGGAAGCCGAATACTGTGCAGATCTCTGCCGGTCTGGATGCGCCGGCAACTTTTGATGCTGTAGCAACCCCCACGAATGAGCCGAGTACCGACGCCGAATACGAGGCGGCATACGCCTCCTCGAGTGGTTCCGCGAACACCATTGATGCGGGCACCCGCTGCGGTGTGACGAGCCTGCTGGGTGGTTCTGCCGGTATTTACGTGTATGACGGTTCGGATTGCGCGAAGGCTCAGGAGGCGGTGCGTCTCTTCAACAGCCGCAAGAACCAGGACGGTTCGGCGAGTGTTGAGTGGTACCAGTGCACCACGAAGGTGCAGGGCCGCGACTACATTACGGGTGCCTGCTTCACGCAGGGCGGTAGCGTTGAGAAGCCTCGCCTGGCGTTGATTCCGGCGCAGACCCGCATGCTGTCGGGTACGCTGACTTTCGCTGAAGTCTACGGCGGCGGCACTTTCGGTCAGGGCGATTCGGCGAAGACTGTTGAGGCGCTGCGTTTCACCAGCCCGGACTCTAAGGTCGCGTGCTCGGTGACCCCGTCGGGTGTGGACTGCCAGGCGCTGGTGGGCGTGACCCTGGAGGGTTGGGATGCCGCCTCCGGTAAGGCGCAGCAGCGCGTGCACATGGTGCAGGGTCAGGCTCCTGAGGTGAGCCTGGTCGGTCAGACTGCCACCCCGGAGCCGGTGAATACCGAGGGTATTACTGCGTTGCCTGCCGGTCAGGTGGTGACTGCGTACGGTTACACCTGCAAGTCGGTGAATACCGGTAAGGTGCATTGCGTGAGCGCGACGAGTGGTTTCACTCTTGATTCGGTGGAGGTTGGCGTAGAGCGCCGCTAGTAGCCGCGCTCGCCTCCAGGATTTTTAACACGAAGGTGCCCGGCACCCCTCGAGTGGGGTGTGCCGGGCACCTTCGTTTAAGACTGGTTTAGCGGAAGTTGACGATGCGAACGTCCAGCTCGGAGGAGAGCAGCGGCTCCCATGCGGCGACAGCCTTCTGGAAGTGCTCGGTGCCCATGTGCTTTTCGAGCAGTTCCTGGGATTCCCAACGCTCGATGAATGCGAAGTCGGTGTCGGAGACGGCACCGAAGTCGTAGCTGACGCTGCCTTCGTCCTGGCGGCTTGCGGTCACGAGCGGTTCGATGGTCTTGAGGAATTCTTCGACGTGCTCGGGCTTGACGGATACTCCGGCGTAGACACCAATCATGGGGCTCTCCTTGTGGGGTGGTGCGGCGGTTGCCGCGTCGTATATGACTCTTTTACCGTACACCTTCACCCCCGCGGCGGGGAGGTATGCGCGAGGGTTTCTCGCGCTGTGTTGTGTGCCGTGTTCTGTGCTGGGTTTTGTGGTGTGGTGGCGGGTGGGAGGATTTTCGGCTGACCCATTCGCTAACTGTAAAAAAAGGTGTTTTATATTTGCGTGCCCCTTTCTTTTCGACCTATAAAAGAATGAGGAAGATACACCGCATGAATGGAAGGAGAAGCGGTATGGCACGCATGGGGGGTGACACTCATGGGATTTTCACCGGCGCATATCAAACGATGCACCCTGACCTGGGAGGCGCCCGACTATAGCGCCTCGTACCCTGCCGGGTACACGGATCAGGGTGTTGCTGTGATTGCGGTAGCTCAGGAGCATCGTAAGGCGCAGGGTTTTTGCTATTCGGCGTTGTCGACGGTGGTTTTTATTTCTAAGCAGGACGGCACCCGCACCGTGGTGAATGAGGAGCCGATGCTTTTCACTCACGTTCATTCCCTCATGGAGTGCTGCGATGAGGTGCATCCTTGCCTGCTGGGTCGTGCCGTGCTCTCGGCGTGGGATGTGGTTCCGGAGCAGTACCGTCAGAACCTGGTGACGATTGCTGCTGACCGTAAGAATTTGAAGCAGCTTTTCCGTGATTGCGACCAGTTGAAGGGAATCATGGAGTACCGCGCCTTTGAGAAGGTGCTGGACCCGTACGATAACCATTCTTTGGGTGAAGTGCATGTGAAGCTTGCTGGCACGCCCGCGTATGAGCGGATGCAGGCTGAGGTCTGCGCGGCACGTACCGCTGTGGATGAGATGGTGGAGGAGGCGCTGACTCCTCGACCGCTGGATCAGCTGCAGGACTATAGCGTTTTCACGGATTGTTCGTTCCGTTCGACTCACAATAAGAAGTATCAGCGTGGCGGCCGTATGGGTATCGCCGGCGTGAGTGAGGACGGCTTCTATTTTCACTCCCACTATGATGGCGTGAATATTATGACCGGTGAGCTGTCTGCGATGTTGGCGGCTTATACGGTGTTCCATAGTGGTTCGCGCCGCCTGATTATTCATACGGATTCTTTGGGTGCGTTGACGTTTGTGTTGCGTTTGGCGCATAGCCGTTGGGCTTTTGAGGCGTGGGTTTCTGAGGGTATTCAGGATGAGCGCGTGGTGGCTCAGATGAGTGCTTTGACGGAGGCTATCCG
>CALGXU010000464.1 GCA_937935205.1 uncultured Rothia sp. | reverse complement strand
ATTGCGGATTACCTGATTGCGCGCTTCTACCCGAACGACCCGCAGATTATTCACGCCCGCTTTAATACCGGCGAAGTGCGTCTGGACGACGGCACGATCCTAACCGGCGATAGCCCCTACATGCCGGGCGAGCGCATCTGGTACTTCCGTGAGCTTGCCGATGAGCCGCAGTTACCCTCCGACATGCCGGTGCTCTACGAGGATGAGCACGTGCTGGCGATTGATAAGCCGCATTTTCTGCCAACCACCCCGCGCGGTTCCTATATTGCGCAGACCGCGCTGACCAAGTTGCGGGTGCGCGAGCAGAACCCGCTGCTGATTCCGATTCACCGCCTGGACCGCCCGACTGCGGGCGTGCTGCTTTTTGCTAAGACCGTGGAGGCGCGCCGCCCCTTCCAGATGATGTTTCAGCACCGTCAGGTGTCGAAGACCTACCGTGCCGTGGCGCCGGTTCCCGCTGACCCCGCCGCCACCGAGCAGGCGTTGAGTGCGGAGGGCCTGCAGGTGCGTTCGAATATTCAGAAGATTCGTGATCAGCTGCAGGTTCAGCAGCTTTCTGAGGAGCAGTGCGCGGCGCGGGGCGTGGAGCCGAATACGCTGACGACCGCGAAGATTCTGCGTACTTTCACCCCGAGCGCGCAGGCTGTTGAGGGTTGGCGCGCGGAACCGAATAGAGAATGGGCGCTCTATGATTTGGCGCCTCACACCGGCAAGACGCACCAGTTGCGGGCGCATCTGAATATGCTGGGCTCCCCCATTCTGGGCGATGTGCTCTACCCGCAGGTGCTCCCCGACGCACCCGACCGCCCCGAGTACCCGCTGCAGCTGCTGGCGTACAGCCTGCACTTTGAGCACCCCATCACCGGTGCGCAGGCGGATCTGTACAGCAGGCGTTCGCTGGTTGCCGCTGCCTAACTCGTTTTTGAGTGGCGTTCATCCCGTTCCCTGCGGTGCATCTTCTCGGCGGGCTCTCGAAAAGGAATCACACCCGAGAGCCCGCCCACAGCATCCGGGCGCTCAGAGGGCAAAAAGTGGGATAATTTCAGACGTAATACTTCACCGCACACTACAGAGGGTCCATGAAATCCCAGCCGTCTTCCCACAACGAGCAGTCTCTGGAGTCGATTAGCGAGTACGCCCAGCGCACCTCCTCGCACGCCGCTGCCGCAGCCGTCAGCGTCACCGATACCTTTGTGCACCGCATCCTCGGCGTGCCCGGTGCCCTCATCGGTTCGGTGCAGGTACCGGATCCGCGCCCGCTGAGCCAGCGCCTGAACGTTTGGCATTACTGGTGGCAGGCGCACCTGC
>CALGXU010000463.1 GCA_937935205.1 uncultured Rothia sp. | reverse complement strand
ACCGCGGTGAGACCATGCTGCACCTCAAGCCTCTCGCCGCATGGATTCTGCTGCTGCCCCTGGGCATTATCACCTGGGCGCTCTTCCTCGAATCCGGTATTCACGCGACCATTTCTGGCGTGGTTCTGGGCTTCCTGGTGCCCGTGAAGATGTCTGCACGCTCCGAGGCGGCGCAGGCTGAACACGGTCTTGCAGAGGTGCTGGAGCACCGCTTCCGCCCCCTCTCTACCGGCATCTGCGTGCCGATCTTCGCGTTCTTCAGCGCGGGTGTGGCTGTGGGCGGTTTCGAGGGCCTTGGACGTGCCCTCACCGACTCCGTGGCGGTCGGCATTATGGTTGCGCTGGTTGCCGGTAAGACCATCGGTATTTTTGGTACCACCTGGCTTGTGACTCGCTTCAAGAACGCTAACCTCGACCCGGATATCGCCTGGATTGACGTGGTCGGTCTGGCTGCAACCGGTGGTATCGGTTTCACCGTGTCCCTGCTGGTGGCTGAGCTGTCCTTCCCGCACGGCTCGGCGCACACCGAGGACGCAAAGATTGCGATTCTCGTCGGCTCTGTTCTGGCTGCCATTTTGGGTGCGGCTATCCTGTCTCGCCGCAATAAGCACTACCGTGCCCTGGCTGAGAAGGAAAGCGTGGATGCTGACGACAACGGCATCCCTGACGTCTTCGAAGGCACCTACCGTGACCCGATGGCTGAGTCAAACCAGAACTCCTAAGGTCTAGCACCTTCCCGACACCCCAATGACCCGCTGGATTATGATGTCTCACCGCACTACCTCACGTCACCGTACCGCACGAGCAGGGCAGGTGCCCGCGCCTCCCTCAAGGTATGCAGAGATATCAGCACGCGTGGTCATTGGGGTGTATTCTTTTGCGGCGCTTCTGACCACGTTCGCGTGGATTATCTCTCCTCTACGGCGCGGTCGCGGCTTCACCTGGTGGGAAGTCACCGCTGACCTGCTGAATATTCCCTCCACGCATACTCTGCCCAGCGCCATTACGATGATTGTGATGGTGTCCGGGCTGATTGTGCGTAAGCGCGCTGCCCTCATTGCCGCCATTGTTTTTCAGGTACTTGGTGTACTGATTGCAACCCATAGCGCCTTCACACTGGCGTTCCCCGCGGGGCTTATGCCGAAGGACCGTATTTTCTCCTCAACGGTCGATACGCTCTCCATTGTGTTTGCGTGTGCGCTGGTGCCTTTCCTTTTTTCGATTCGTTCGGCGTTCCCGGCGCGTATTGGTCGCCTCTCGTGGGTGGGTGCGGCTGCTACGGCGGCTGGCGGTATTCTGCTGACTACC
>CALGXU010000462.1 GCA_937935205.1 uncultured Rothia sp. | reverse complement strand
GGGAGGGGGGGACTATCACCCAACATCGAGGACTATCATCCAACGCCCCTTCGGGGCGTATGACTATCTTCGCTCGTGCATGATCTCGTGGGAGGGAGGTTGCAGAGGAGGATTTTCACCGCCTAATCGGCGTTGATACCGGCTGTTTACCGCCTGAAAATGCAAAAGCGGTATAGCATTTTCCCTCGTATCTCAACCGAATCCCAACCCTTTACCGCCTTCACCGCCTAAAACCGAAAACTTTTATATATACACACGCATATGTAGGAAGATGAACACTCGCGTGTACACTTTTTAGAAATTAGGCGGTAGAGGCGGCAACACACCATGTTTTGACTGATATACCAACGTTTTCGATATACCGCTTAGCCTCAAACAGGCGGTAACTAAGCGGTGAAAGAGTAGCGTCCCGCATAGTGGTGTAACCGTGTGGTGATCGGCCCGTTGCTTGTGATGGGTGCGGTCACCGTGTGATCCTTCGAGAAAGCTCTTCTACTTCTGACTCGAAATGATTTGGAGGCACAACGATGACCGCTCCTCATATTATCGACCCTGCTGGCATGCTTGGCGAGGCGTTGTCCCAGGCATCCCCAGATTTGATGCGTTCCTTGCTCCAGCACGTCATTAACGCGTTGCTATCAGCGGACGCTGATGCGGTGTGCGGGGCCCAGTGGGGTCAACAAGATCCGCAGCGTCACACCAGGCGCAACGGGTATCGCTACCGGCCCCTGGACACCAGGGTCGGCACCATCGACGTGGCGATCCCCAAGCTGCGCTCAGGCACCTACTTCCCAGAATGGTTACTGCAACGGCGCAAACGCTGTGAAACCGCGTTGATCACAGTGGTCGCTGACTGCTACCTGGCAGGAGTATCCACGCGCCGTATGGACAAGCTCGTCAAAACCCTGGGGATCACAGGACTGTCCAAGTCCCAGGTCTCACGGATGGCAACAGACCTCGACGAACACGTGGACCAGTTCCGCAACCGGCCCCTCCACGATGCCGGGCCTTTCACCTTCGTCGCCGCTGACGCACTGACCATGAAAGTACGCGAAGGAGGACGCGTCGTCTCGTGCGCGGTTCTGGTTGCCACCGGAGTCAACAATGACGGACACCGCGAAGTGCTGGGGGTGCGCGTGTCCACCAGCGAGACCGCTCCAGCCTGGAAGGAGTTCTTCGCCGACCTGGTCGCCCGAGGCCTGACCGGCGTGCGCCTGGTCACCAGTGATGCCCATCTGGGCCTGGTTGAGGCCATCGCCGCCAACCTACCCGGAGCCACCTGGCAACGATGCCGTACCCACTACGCCGCTAATCTCATGTCCGTCACCCCCAAAGCACTATGGCCCGCTGTCAAAGCGATGCTGCACTCGGTGTATGACCAGCCCGACGCGGCATCGGTCAACGCTCAATACGACCGGCTCTTGGACTACGTCCACGACAAGCTCCCCGCCGTGTGTGATCACCTCGATCAAGCCAGGGCAGACGTCCTCGCGTTCGCGTCCTTCCCCACCGGGGTGTGGACCCAGATCTGGTCCAACAACCCCAACGAACGCCTCAACCGCGAAATCCGCCGCCGCACCGACACCGTGGGAATCTTCCCCAACCGACAAGCAATCATCCGCCTAGTCGGAGCCGTCCTCGCCGAACAAAACGACGAATGGGCCGAAGGCCGACGCTACCTCAGCCTCGACATCCTCACCAAATCACGACTCACACCACAACCCACCGGGCAGGAGGACACCCCACTCCAACTCAGCGCATAACCCAACCCGAAGGACACAAAACGATTACACCACTCCACAGGACTTGACCTGAGCAAGAGCACGTTCTACAATTGACGCATAAGTTCAAGGAGGTTCGCGTGACCGCTTACGACCACTCGTCGGGGTACACCTACGGCACCGATGCCGTCCCCACGTCTCCGCTCACACTCGAGGATCTACGCCAGATTGAGGCCGCCGCGCACGTCCAGCCCGGTGACGCAGAGCTGCTCGCGCGAGCAGAACCCATCCTGGCGCCGCATGCCATGGAAATGGTCGACACGTGGCGCGGGATTTTGGCTCAAAAGACCTACCTGGCAGCACATTCCGCGCATCCGGATGGACAGCCGAACCCCGAGTACGCGCAGGCGTCAAAGCCCCGATTCGCCCAGTGGGTCATCGACATGTGCACGCGCGAGCGGGATCAGGCGTGGTTGGACTACCAGTACCTGATCGGAGCTCGACACATGACCGCGGCGAAGAACGCGGCGGATGGGGCGGACTCGACGCCATTCGTGCCTCTGCGCTACGTGCTCGCCTTCATCGCGCCGACTGTGGAGGTCGGGCACCGTCTCCTGGCGGAGGGCTTCGAGGGCGCAGAACTGGACGCTGTCCGTGACGCGTGGACTCGCGCTGTGACTGTCGCCGTGACAGTGTGGGCGTATGCCTACCGCGATCACCCCGAGCAATTCTGATCCGGCGCTCGGCCACTCGGTCGATGTGAACGCACAGGCATACTCAGACCTGTCAGACCTCACAACGCTGTACGAGGCAGCCCGAGCACGGCGTAGGGAGGAAAGGTAGTCCCTACCTTATTCCCTATCTTTCGTGAGGATATGCCGGTAACTTCAAGTATCTTTAGGGAAGGATAAGGGGACGGTTACCGCACAATATCAACGATTACTTGGCTGTATCTCACTGTTTCATTAAAAAGAGATGCAGACCCCGGAGGTCGCAGGTTCAAATCCTGTCCCCGCAACGGATAACTCCCGATAGCTTAGCTATCGGGAGTTTTTTTATTCCCTAAAACCCATGCTTCCGCCCGCCCTTCTTCTTCCGCCGTCCTCCTGCCGCCTGCTGGGCGGCTTTCTTTATGTCCCCGCCTCTCTGTATCCTCTGCCTTCTGTAGTCCGCGGAATGGGCTGAGGAGTCCTTCTGAGGTCTCTTCGTGAGTGCTGGGGGGGGGCTTCTGAGTGTCTTGTTGGGGTCGGTCTGCAACCCCCTACGAGGACGCTTTGGGGGGGTGTGGCTTACCTGCTGCCCCTTCGGGGTGTTTGAAGCGGATCTTCCGGCCTCTCTAAAGCCTCTCTAAGTTCTCTCGAAATCCCCCCTTAAAAGCCTCTCAGAGAACCGTCGAGAAAGTACCTTGGGACTGGTCTCCGGAACGCCTCCCGATGTGTCTTTCGAGGTATTCCTCAACATGTCTATCGGGGGCTTCAAGCGGGAGTGCTCATGGGGTGGTGGAGTCACCTTCCGGGTGGTTGTTGGGGGGGGCGGTTATGCCTTTTGAGACGCTGCTTTTGGGGGCTCTGAAATGGGGCCTGACGGGGACCTGAAAGGGGTCCTGAAGGGGGCTCTGGGGCGGGTCTCAAGAGCGTGATGAGGGGTTCGATAGGATGCCTGGGTGGGGGAGTGGCGAGGGGGATGTTTTTGCCTCAAAGTGCATTCTCAAAGTGGAATATGCGAAAGGTGCCTATATTCCGGGCTTGGAAATCACCCGTTTTGCCCCGGAATTCCGCGGTTTTTGGCAAAAATTGGGCTTCGAGTGCAACAATTCACTCTGAAAGTGATTGTAATCACATATAAAACATTCAAGTTAATTGTAGGGTTTTTTGAAACTCTTTCAAAAAACGCTCAAAAACCCCGAAAAATCAAGGAAAAATGACCCATTCAACCTCTACTTGAGGGTGATTCAAGTTAAACTAGAAGCTTAGAAAAATCTCTTGTTAAGATTGAATCTTGTTCGATACCCAAAAATAGCCCCAAAAAACCGCTGGAAAAGGCTTTTTGACCTGGTAGCTTTGAGTACGTGGTCACCGCGGTCCGCCGCGTAGCTCTCCGAAATGAATACTGCAGCCCTCCATCACACGAGGACGTCCCCGCAACACACACGGGACGGTTACTGGACTTGCTCCATGCGGCATCACATTCGCAGGCCGACCGCCTATAGGCTTCTCACCTATAGACCACCTATCACTCAACCACTCTCGGGCGTCCGCGCCCCACGAAACACCAACAACGAGGACAACCCATGGCACTTCGCCCCCGCACCGTTAAGGCTGGCTCTCTCGCAGCCATCGCCGTACCCTCCGTGCTCGGTAGCACCCTGGTAGCACCCGCTTCGGCTTTCGCACCCGTCGTTCAGGACATCCCCGGCGCAGCTACCCAGGCTCCGAAGTCCCTGTTCACCTCCACCGTGCAGCCCACCCTCTCGCAGGTTGCTGTACAGATCCGCCAGCAGGCAGAACAGGCAAAGCAGACTCAGCAGGCTCCCGCAACGACCGCGGTTCAGCCCATCCAGAAGACCTACACTGCTCAGGCAACTCAGCAGACAACCCCCTCGGCTACCTTCCAGTCCGCACAGGCGGCTCAGCCTTCCGCTCAGCCCACCCTGGCACAGGTTGCACAGACCCCCGCCGCTCAGCCCGCGCAGACCGCGCAGACCGCACAGGCTGCTCAGGCGGCATCCGGTGTGGCGGCAACCCGCACCAACCAGACTTTCCTGTCCTACACCTCCCCGGCTGGTACCACCTCGCAGTACCACGTCTACGCTGAGGGTGTGGACTTCTCCAAGCCCGTTGGCGTGGTCTTCTACTTCGACGGCGACTACTGGCGCAACGACCAGTCCAAGGTCTACGACCCCTCCGGTGAGCTGGCTCAGATGGCTGCCTCCGCAGCGGCACAGAACATGCTGTTCGTGCCCGTCATCTCCCCGGACGCCAACCGTTACGACGCTGGCGTGACCTGGTGGGAAGACATGGAGCGTAACGGCGAGTTCTTCCGCTCCTTCGCGTCCTCCTTCATCGCGGCTAACGGCGTGGATTCCTCCAACGTGTGGACCATGGGCTACTCCGGTGGCGCCGAGTTCATCACCTACGAGCTGAACACCAAGCCCCAGACCTGGCGCAACGGCGGCGGCTCCATCATGGTCGCTGGCGGTGGCCTGGACGAGGGTACCCCCTCGGGTGCACTGAAGGCCCAGCCCATGTTCTGGTACGCAAACTCGAACGACGGCTCCGGCGAGACCTACCCGCAGACCTGGAGCGCACGAGGCGCCGTTGAGGGCGGCTACAACGCCTACCGCAACGCCGGCTACACCAACGCTTCCGCGACCGTTCTGAACGGCTCGGGCCACTTCGACTACAACTTCTCCGAGATTCTGAGCAACTCGCTCACCAAGGGTAAGGCAACCGCCGCTCCCAAGGCTGAGCAGAAGGCCGAGCAGAAGACCGAACAGAAGTCTGAGCAGAAGCAGAACAATGCTCCTCGCGCCCGCACCATGAGCTCCGCAACCTACCAGAGCTACACCTCCCCGGCGGGTACCACCTCCCAGTACCACGTGTACGCGAACAACCTGGACTACTCCAAGCCTGTTGGCGTGGTCTTCTACTTCGACGGCGACTACTGGCAGCGTAACGAGTCCAAGGTCTACACCCCCGACGAGGGCATGCTCGCGGCAATGGGCAAGATCGCTAACGCCCGCAACATGGTCTTCGTGCCGATCATCTCCCCGGACACCAACGCATCCGGCGACGGCATCACCTGGTGGGAAGACATGAACACCAACGGTGAGTTCTTCCGCTCCTTCGCGAAGTCCTTCATCAACCAGAACAACCTGGACGCTTCTCAGGTGTGGACCATGGGCTACTCCGGTGGCGCTGAGTTCATCACCTACGAGCTGACCGACCACAACACCGCATGGCGTAACGGTGGCGGCTCCATCATGGTCGCCGGCGGCGACTCGGACGGCTCCGTTGACGCCGACGCCACCACCAAGGGCCTGCCTATGTACTGGTGGGTTGGCGCGAATGACACCTCCGGCAACACCAACCCCGTCACCTGGAGCGCACGAGGCGCAGTCGAGTCCGGCTACAACGCATACCTGGGCGCTGGCTTCTCTAACGCCCGCGTGAAGCTGATTGACGGCTTCAGCCACCACGACTACGACCTGCCGCACATCCTGGCGTCCTCCCTGGACTTCGCGGGTAAGACCCCCGCGCTGGGCTACCGCGACCTGTCCGACTCGGACCCGAACTACAACGAGATCAGCTGGAACTCTGATAAGCGCATCATGCTCGGCTTCGCGGACGGCACTTTCCGCCCGAACGCATCGGTCAACCGTGCGCAGCTGGCAACCTACCTGTACCGCGTGGCTGGTCGCCCCGCAGTGAACGCACCGGCTGTCTCGCCGTTCAGCGACGTTCCGGTTAACCACCCCGCGTACAAGGAAATTTTCTGGCTGAGCCAGCAGGGCATCAGCGGTAGCGACTTCCGCCCCCTGGAGGCCGTCACCGAGTCCACCATGGCTGAGTTCATGTACCGTGCAGCTGGCTCCCCGGCACAGGCTCAGGGCGGCTACGCGTCCCAGGCTCTGGCGTGGGCAGCCTCCAACGGTATCGGTACCGGTTCCACCTCGTCGGATGCGGTCACCCGCTCCGCGATGGCAGGCTACCTGTACATCTACGCGAACTAAGGCTTAGCCCTCAAACATAAAGATCCGCCCCGTTCCTGATGAGTTCAGGAACGGGGCGGATCTTTTGAGGTTTAGCTCAAGAAGCTATGCACTAGACCAGGCTTGAGAATCCCAGGCTTAGAGGGTCTGGGTGGGAGCTTCCACAGCCAGGGGAGCCGGAGCAGCCGGAGCGTTCTTTGCCTTCAGAGCGGCAAGGCGAGCGTCCAGCTCGGTCTCGCGCTCCATCTGGTCCAGGGTGTTGAACTGTGCGTCCAGGGAGGAAGCTGCCAGTTCCTGCTGACCGATGACGCGTGCCTCTTCGCGGCGAACCTTCTCTTCGAAGCGGCTCATCTCGCTGGTCGGGTCCAGAACGTCGAACGCCTTCAGAGCGTCGTTCACCTGGGTCTGAGCTGCTGCGGTCTTCTGACGTGCGGTCAGCTCATCGCGCTTGTACTTGACCTCTTCAAGCTTGGAGCGCATCTTCTCCAGGCCGTCCTTGAGCTGGTTGACGACCTGAGTCTGGGAAGCCAGCTGAGGCTCAACAGCCTGTGCTGCCTTTTCAGCCAGCAGCTGCTTGTTCAGAGCGATCTTAGCGAGGTTGTCGAACTTGTCAGCGTTGGCAACGTCGCCAGCTGCGCGGAATTCATCAGCCTTGTTAGAAGCTGCCAGAGCCTTGGTGCCCCACTCCTGGGCGGTCTGGACGTCCTCTGCGTGGTCCTTCTCGAGCAGACGCAGGTTGCCGATGGTCTGTGCTACTGCAGCCTCCGCCTCGCGGATGTTGTTGGTGTAGTCACGAACCATCTGGTCCAGCATCTTCTCCGGGTCCTCAGCTGCATCAATCAGAGCGTTGATGTTTGCCTTAGCGAGCTGTGCAATACGGCCGAAGATGGTCTGCTTAGCCATAATCTCCTACTTTCTGTTCAACGGGCTGCGGGGGAGCACTACGCTCCTCGTGAGCCGTGCCCGTATAACTAATTATGTGGCAGATTTCTGGGTGCATGCTGTGAAAATGATGCACGCATGATTTCTGCAACCTAAACTTTTGGTAAATTGCCCCGGGTGTTTTCCGACTGGGGAAGAAACCGGTGAGGTAAGCTATGTACCCTGCCGGTCAGACTGTAGAAAAATCTGCAAAAACCGACCGGCAGGATCGCTAGCGTGGAGGCGGTTAGAAGCTACCGCCGTCGCCGCCGCCGCTACCCCAATCGCCGCCTCCGCTGAAGCC
>CALGXU010000461.1 GCA_937935205.1 uncultured Rothia sp. | reverse complement strand
TTCGAAAAGCCACTTCTTTGGTGGCTTCTCGAAACACATGTGGCTTTTCGCCGTTTATAGGGGAGGGGGCGGGGGAACTTTCGATAGGTTAGTGTCTTCACTACGGGTTAAAGACCCACGGCGAAGACACTAACCTATCGAAACAACCAGTGGCTCAGCGATGACGAACCGGGGTACGCGTCTTTCTCCTCTTGGGCATAATGGATGTAGCGGCAAGAGCTGCAACACATACACGAAAAGGTTTATGTATGGTCAATTTTTATACTTCCGGTTTCCCGAATTTCTTGAGTCACGGGAGCAACCATCTAAGGATGCACTCTCTAATGAAGTAGCTAGGCAGGGAAGTAATCAGCCTGACGGGTGGTCAGTGTGTAGGGCGTAGACGGAAATACGTGTTCCCATAATCGTTGCAAATTTATCGCAATAGCTGTGTTCTCGTGCTTATCTTGTCAGGGGTTCCATATATTTTGAGTGTATGGAGCAAGGGCATAGCTCCATGGGGTCTGTTATCTGAGCGAACCGAAGGAGAGATACTCATGGACCTGAGCGGTTACTACACCGGTGATGATTTTCGCGAGTTCTACGCAGGGCAGGACGCCTCAAATATTGACGATTTCTTCACTGAGAACGGTGAGTTTCTGATGGACCGGCTTCCTGAGCTGACGGAGCGTGAGGCTTTGGCGCAGATTCGTTTCTGTGATTCTTGTGCGGCTTTGTGTCAGAGCGGTTACGCTTTGGATGAGGCCGAGGATGCCCTCCGAGATATCTATACTTTGGCTGTCTGAACTCTGGCTGTTTGAACCTGACCCTTCTAGATTCAGAGCTGAGTCTAGCGTTTGTTTTTCTTTCTTTATGGGGCTGTAGGCTTCGTATATTTTCTGTTTTCTATCTGTTTTTTCTATCCGCTTCTGGCGACCCGAAAGGTACTGTTGTGACGACCATTAACGATTATCAGGCTAAGTTTTATGCGCATGAGTTGCGCCGTAGCTATGCCGATAATGAGCTGGGTAAGCTGACGAGCCTGCTGTTTGATGCGCAGGTTGAGCCTAAGCCGCATCAGATTGATGCTGCTCTTTTTGCTTTGCAGTCTCCCCATATGAAGGGCGCTATCCTCGCTGATGAGGTTGGTCTGGGTAAGACCATCGAGGCTGGCATTGTGATTACTCAGTTTTGGTCTGAGCGTCGCCGCAATATTTTGATTGTGGCGCCGGCGTCGTTGCGTCAGCAGTGGAAGCAGGAGTTGTGGGATAAGTTCATGATTCCTGCGACTCTGGTGGATTCTAAGAACGCGAAGACTGTGATTGATGAGGCTCGTCATGGCGAACCGTCTGTTTTGGTTTGCTCGTACCAGTTTATGAAGAGCTTTGAGAAGCGTCTGGCTTCGCGACCGTGGAATCTGATGGTGCTGGATGAAGCCCACTATCTGAGGAATTTCTACTTGCCGGGTAAGAAGCAGCCGAAGACTGCTTTGGCGGCTTCGAAGGTTGCTAAGTCGGCGCAGAAGGTTCTTTTGCTGACGGCTACTCCTTTGCACAATAAGCTGGAGGAGCTGTACGGCTTGGTGTCTGTGATTGATCCTGAGTTTTTTGATAGCTTGAAGGCGTTCCGTGCTCGCTACACTAACGTATCTGATGAGTTGTCTTACGAAGAGGCAATGGAAGATTTGCGTGAGCGTTTGAATATGCTGTTGAAGCGTCATCTGCGTCAGGACGTGAACCTGTATGTGCGTTATACGAATCGTGGTACTGAGACGTTTAAGTTTGAGCCGACGGAGCAGGAGAAGCAGCTGTACGAGATGGTGCAGTCGTTTATTCATAACTCTACGTTTATGCGTATGTCGCCGGCGCGTAGTCTGATGACTATCCAGCTGTTTAAGCGTTTGGGTTCTTCGACGTTTGCGGCAGCGACGACTCTTGATTCTATGGCTAAGCGTTTGCAGAGTATTGCTTCGGCTGATGTTTTGACGGAGAAGGAGGTTGCTGCGGCTTCTCGTTCGTTTGCGGCTGTTGGGGCTGATGCTGATGGCGCTGAGGTCGTCGGTAACGACTCCGCTGGCGCTGATTCCACGGCTACCGGTCCTACTGGCACCAGTTTTGTGTGTACCGAACCTGACGCGGATAGGGGCCCTTCGGATGATGAATGGCTGTTGAAGTTGTCGGATGATTCGGATAGCTTCTCGGACCGTGTTCTAACGGAGCATGAGATGGAGGAGCTTCGTAAGGAGTCCGCAGAATTGTCGCGTGTGGCGAAGTTTGCGGCGTCTATTAGGGAGAATGCGAAGGCCTACAAGTTGCTGGAGGCGTTGGAGCGCGGCTTCGAGAGTATGCGTTCTATTGGTGCACCGGAGAAGGCTATTATCTTCACGGAGTCGACCCGTACTCAGGATTACTTGAAGCAGGTTCTGACTACGGCTGGCTACGGTGATGAGCTGGTGCTGTTCAATGGTTCGAATGGTTCGAAGGAGCAGCGCAAGATTTACCGTGAGTGGCTGAAGGAGCATGAGGGTAGTGACCTTGTGACTGGTGTTCAGGCTGCTGATATGCGTAAGGCTCTGGTTGATAAGTTCCGTAATTCGGCTCGCATTATGATTGCGACGGAGGCTGCGGGCGAGGGTATTAACCTGCAGTTCTGTTCCTTGTTGGTGAATTATGATTTGCCGTGGAACCCGCAGCGTGTGGAGCAGCGTATTGGTCGTGTTCATCGTTATGGTCAGAAGCATGATGTTTTGGTGATTAACTTCTTGAACACTGAGAATGTGGCGGAATCACGCGTGCTGTCTCTGTTGACTGATAAGTTCCAGATTTTCACGGGTGTTTTTGGTGCAAGTAATGAGATTCTTGGTGCTATTGCCTATGGTGCTGATTTTGATAGGAAGATTGGTGCTATTTTTGCGAACGCTAAGACCGCTGAGGATATTGAGGAGGCATTCCGTGAGCTTGAGGAAGAGAATGCTGAACTGATTGCTGAGGGTATGCGTGAGACGAGCTCTAAGGTGTTTGAGAACCTGGACGCGAATGTTCAGGATAAGCTCAAGCATTACGATGAGGGTTCGCGTGAATTGTTGGGTGTTTTTGAGCGTCTGCTGATGGAAGTGACGAAGCACGAGCTGGGTGACTTGGCTGATTTTGCGGATGATTCACGTCGTTTTGTTCTGCGTGAAGTGCCTGCTCATGATGATGCGGAGAACGGCGATATTGTTCCGGGCACGTATGCGCTCAAGGAGGATTCGGATAATCATACTCGCCAGTATCGTTTTGATTCGCCGCTGGGTCGTTTTGTGGTGGATTCGGCGTTGAACCGTGAGACTCCGCAGCGTGAGCTGGTGTTCTCGGTGTCTGCTTCGGAGCGTCCTTCGAAGTATGCGCAGTCGTTGGTGGGTACTTCGGGTGAGTTGAGCCTGCGTGAGGCGACCTATACGGCATCGGTTGAGGGTCAGTTGGTGCAGGAGTCGTATCTGGTTGCTGGTGGTTTTACTGATTCGGGTGAGCCGCTGTCTGCCGATGATGTGAATGATTTGATGTCTTTGCGTTGCGTGAGTGAGAGCCCGGTTGCTGGCATGATGTTTGCGGATTGTATGGAGTCTCAGATTCAGGAGCAGATGGAATGCCTGGCTGCTGAAGTGAATGAGCGTAATGGCCGTTTCTTGGAGGATTTGTGGCAGATTCAGGATGCTCGTGCGCAGGATATTCGTGCGGAGGCTGAAGCGGAGAAGCTGGAGCTGCTGAGGAAGGAACGTCAGCTGGCTGTTGCTTCTAGGCGTGAGGCTGACCTGTCGAAGCGCATGCAGATGCGTATTGAGGGTCGAAAGCTGAATAAGCAGGTGAGTGAAGTGGAGCGTAAGATGCAGCAGAGGCTTGCTGATCTTGATGTGTACATGGAGGACACTCTGGATCGCATGAAGAAGTCTAAGGATGCGACGAGTTCGGTTCAGGACCTGTTCACGATTCGTTGGCGTGTTGAGCAGTAAGTAGTCTCTTTGCGGGTTGGAAGGCGGCTCGGTGTGGGTGACCATGCCGGGCCGCTTTTTTTGACGGTTTCGTTGGACAGCGTGACGGTTATGGCGGAAACTAGAAGGGTACATTTTAGACGGTATGTCTCAAACCTAAATCTTTGTGTTGGTCTATCTTTGTAGTGTGCTGAATCGAGGAGTTTTAGGGCTCTGGCATGGGGATAGAGTTGTTCCTGTGGTAGTCGGCTAGTCAATGTTGAGACTGGTCGGCAGCGAGTAGGTGCCGTGTTTTTATGGTTTGAGGCATATGTGATGGAAGGCTTATCAACGATGGGTGAAGTATCTGAATTCGGCAGTGTGCCGTTGTCTTCTCCGGATATGAGGGCGAAGCTGTGGGAGCAGCTGCAGGCTTCTGCTCCGGAAGTTTTTGCCGATGGCAAGCTGAATGTGGAGGCTCTGCAGAACCTTCTGGGTGATGAGAATCTGGCGGGGGGGGGTGCTGAGAAGTTTGGTTTGACGTGGCCGGGTAAGCGTGAGGCTCAGCGTGTAGCGCAGTTGCCGACTTCTGCCGCTATTCACCCGCAGATTTCGGATTCGGTGGATTGGGAATCGACCCGCAACGTGTTTATTGAGGGTGAGAACCTGGAGACGTTGAAGGCTATGCGTGCGGCGTACCGTGGCAAGGTGAAGATGGTGTACATTGATCCGCCCTATAACACGGGTAAGGATTTTGTGTATTCTGATCGTTTTGCGCAGACGGTGCGTGAGCATGAGATGGAGACCGGCGCTCGCGATGCTGAGGGTGCGCTGACGGCTGGTACGGCTTTTGAGAAGAACGCGGCGACTTCGGGCGCGTTTCATTCGAATTGGTTGAGCATGATGTACCCGCGTCTGGTGCTGGCACGTGAACTGCTCGCTGAGGATGGTGTGCTGGTCATGAGCATTGATGATGATGAGATGCCTCGTCTGCGTATGCTTGCCGACAATATTTTTGGCGAGCATAATTTCTATGCTTCTGTGGTGTGGCAGAAGAAGTATTCGCCCGCAAATGATGCGAAGCGTTTTTCGGATATGCACGATTATCTGCTGGTGTATTCGCGTTCTGAGAAGTTTGTGCGTGGTCTCTTCCCCCGTACTGCTGAGAACAATAAGCCGTATAAGTATGATGACGGCGACGGTCGTGGCCGTTACCGTACCGGTGACCTTTCTGTGCGTACCTATTCAGCAGCGAACGACTATCCTGTCACCAACCCCTTCACTGGAGTAGAATACGCTCCGCCTGCTGGGCGTTGTTGGGGATATTCCCCCGATAACATGCGGGAGCTTATCGAACAGAACCGCGTCTACTGGGGTAAGAATAATGATGGTGCACCCCAGCTGAAGCGATACCTGAGCGAAGTCCAGCAGGGTACCGTTCCCACCACCTGGTGGCCCCACGAATTCGCCGGCCACAACGACGAAGCGCGTAAAGAGATTCGCACTCTCTTCAACACCACTGCAGTCTTCGATACCCCCAAGCCGACCCGCGTCATTAAGCGCCTGCTGCAGGTCTGCACCACCCCCAATAGCGAAGATATTATCCTCGACTTCTTTGCCGGATCCGGTACTACCGCCCACGCGGTAATGGCGCAGAACGCAGAAGATGGCGGTAACCGCCGTTTTATTCTGGTGCAGCTCCCTGAAAAACTACAGCAGAAGAAGGGCTCCGCGACTCTCGAGTACCCCACCGTATCTGCGGTGACTCGCGAACGCATCCGCCGTGCCGGTCAGCAGGTGCGCGAAGAATACGCCGAACAGATTGCCCAGCGCTCCGAGGACAACCCCCTCGATACCGGTTTCCGTGCCTTCACCCTGGGGGAGAGCTGCTTCAAGAGCTGGAAGATTGACAGTAGCATCGGCGCCGACAACCTGGACATGCTCTTCAACGAGCTAGGCGACAGCCTCAAGCCCGGCGCCGAAGCCCACCAGGTCCTCTTCGAGCTCCTGCTCAAAGCAGGCTACCGCCTGGACGAAACCATCGTCCCCTTCTCCTTCGGGTACAAGGAATTCTTCGCCATCGCGGCCGGCGTGCTGGCATTCACGCGCCCGCCCACCGAAGACGCTGCAACCATCCCCAGCCTCGAAGACTGGGAAAAGGCCATCAGTAAATTCCAGGAAATCTACGGCTACGAACCCGTCCAGCTGCTCATGATTGAAGACGCGCTCTCCAACGAGAACAACTACGCCAACGTAGACAGCCTCAAGCTGAACCTGGTGCAGCTCGCCAAGCAGCACGGCATCAACCGCGAAGACGTACTCTTCGCCTAGAAGCACCAGCGCACAGCTGAATAGGTTCCTCACGCGGACCCCGCAGAACAACCCGGCGGCGGTGAAAACACACCGCAAATCACCGCCGCCGGGGTTCCCCTAAAAACTCACAACCCCTGAACCACTCCAGCGATCACACACTCAAAGCAAACAAACTCCAAAAGACCCCCGTCCGAAAGACTCCTGCCATGCCTTACCCCGACCCTCAGGTCCCCACGCCCAACCCCTTATACCGCGGCGATTCAAGCCACACTATCCCCAGCCTCGCGCTCCAGCGTAAAGGCTTCGTCTTCGACCCATCACAGAAGCACCAGGTGCGTGCCATCGACTCCACCGTGGCGCTCTTCGAAGGGCAGACCAAGGTAACCGGCACCAGCTACAGCATCGCTCCCGATACTGCCACCTCCGAAGAGAACGCCCTCTTCGCAGCGCGCGCCGCCGGCGTTGTACACAACCGTCTCGACCTTGATCGAGAAGCCCTCCTCAACAACCTTATTAAGGTGCAGGAAAGCAACTACCTCGAGCACAGCACGGAGCTTAAGGTAGAAAACGGCGTGCCCCACTACGACATCGAAATGGAAACCGGTACCGGCAAAACCTACGTCTACCTGCGCAGCATCCTCGAACTTGCCAAGAACTATGGGTTCACCAAGTTCGTCATTGTCGTGCCCTCGGTAGCAATCCGTGAGGGCGTCAAGACCAGCATCAACGCCATGCGCGCACACTTTAAAAGTATATACGCGCAATACGGCGTGTCCCTCCGCGAAACCTTCTACAACGGCGACACCCCCGAAGCGGTCTACTCCTACGCAACCGGCATCGGCGTCGAGGTTCTCATCACCACTATCAGCGCACTCAACACCACCAAAAAAGATGACCGTATCATTTATCGGGAACGCGATAGCCTCAACGGTCTGGCGCCCATCGACTACATTCGTGCTACCCGCCCCGTCGTCATCCTCGACGAACCGCAGCGCATGAAAAGCAACAATAGTACCATCGCAATTTCAGAGCTTAACCCCCTTGCTGTCCTGCGTTACAGCGCTACCCACGATAAGATCCGCAACCTCGTCTACCGCCTCGACCCGGTAGACGCCATGCAACAGAACCTTGTCAAGAAGATTTCCGTCGCTGAAGTCCTCATCGATGGCATGCCTACTACCCCTTACATTCGTTTTGCTTCTGTTGACGAGAAAAAGAGGCCCCTCAAAGCCATCCTAGAATTGGCCACAATAACTAAGCAGGGTGGCATCAAAAGCAAAGAAATTCCCTTCAAACAGGGCGAATCTTTGAAGAGCAAGGCCAACAACGACGCCTACGGCGATATCGCAGTCAACCACATCAGTGTGGAGTACGGGGAAAAAAATGCCTTCGTTGAACTGAGCGCCATCGAGGGTAAGAACCT
>CALGXU010000460.1 GCA_937935205.1 uncultured Rothia sp. | reverse complement strand
TGATGGGCGTGGTGATATAGCTCATCGAGTCTGAGAGCTGGTTGGCTCCAATGGCGAAGAGAGTATTTCGAAAATCTCTATTCTTGAGTAACTCGGTGTTGACACTCATGGGGGACCTCCACGATGGGGTTTATGGTGTCGCGCGGCGTGCAATCCGTCGTGCGTAGTTCATTGTGCGCAATTCGTAGCGCGCAATTGTATGAGTGAATACCCCGACAGTCGGCTGCGCCTGCCTGTATTTGCCTGTATTCGTCTGTTTTCGCTTGTTTTTGCCTGTGCCCGCCGGTCATCACGGGGTGGTTGAGGATGCACGGGGCGGCTCATCGGGAGCCCCCGCACAAGAAGTGTGTCGCGCGATACTTTAGATTCTATAAGAGATGTGAATCATATACATGAACACTAGTTGAAAAACTTTCCTCATTTTGAGTATTGACATTAGGGTTAGTTTGACTATATTCAGTCTTGGTGGTTCCACCCAAGTAAACCTCGGCTGAACCTCAGTTAAACCCGATTACGGGCGCACCAAAGACACCCGCAACCAGGCTCCGCCAATCCACACCGCCAGACCCTGTTACAGTCAGCCCCGCAACGCAGCGGGCGGGGGAGTGTAGAAGAGCGTGGAATAAGGGCTGCACTAGGGACGCTACTCCACCAGGCCCGCGAAGCCCGACAGAGCCAGCACCTCCTCAACATCCTGCGGCACCGAACGCGCCACCCACGGCGAATGCACCAACACCGCCCGCCACTGACCGCGCGACACCGCCACATTCAAACGATTCGGCGACAGCACAAACCCGGCACCGCGCCCAGAATCAACCCGCGACGACGCCAACGACACCAACACCACCGCAGCCTCCTGACCCTGGAACTTATCCACCGTGCCCACACGCACGCCAGCACCCGAAGAATCCGCCAAACCAGCCGCAATCAGCGCCTCACGCACACAATCAACCTGCGCGTTATACGCCGCCACCACAATGCAATCCTCCGCCGCCAGAGGGCGCGGCTCAGCACCAGCCGCCGGAACCCACTCACGACCCAACAGCTCGCGCACGCAATCCACCACCGCCTGCGCCTCCTGCACAGAACGCACCGAACAACCCGCATGCTCCACCGGATACGACACCACACCCGGCGCAACACCCCGCAAGGCGCGACCAGCCGTCGCCGCCGCGCTCGCCAACGCGCCATCATACGACAGCCACGAAACCCGCTCGCACAACGCCGAATCCATACGCCACGACTCGCCCAAGAAATAGCCAAAACGAGGGTCCAGCGCCGCCGCGCCGTCGGACAACCAACCCAGCGCCGAAACATCCACCGGGTACGGGTGCACACCCGTCGACACCTGCGGCAACTGCTGCGGATCGCCCAACAGCAGCACCGACCGCGCCGCACGAGCCGCCGCCACCGTATTTGTCAGAGAGAACTGGCCCGCCTCATCAACCACAAGAACATCCAGTGACCCGGCAGGCACGCGACGCTCACTCACGTAATCCCACACCGTGCCGCCAAAGAGCAGGCCGCCCTCACCGGAAATCAGCTCCGTCAGCTCGGAATCAGACACCTCAGACCACGGGGCGTCCGGAGTCACCGACTTGCCGCGCAGACGCACCGCACGCGAAACATCAAAACCATCACGGGCACAGCACGCCAGCATAAGATTCTCAATCACCGCGTGCGACTGAGCCACCACGCCCACCTTCGCGCCCTCAGCCACCAGGCGCGCAATCACGTGCGACGCGAGGAAAGTCTTACCCGCACCGGGAGGGCCCTGAACCGCCACATAGGAATGGTCGAGAGCGCGAACCGCCGCGTGCACGGCATCCACCGTGGGTAGGTCAGAGCTCAGAAAATCAACCTCACGGGGTAGATTTTCTGCATTTTTGGCGTTCGAGGCGCTCTGCTTGAGGCGCGGAGGGCGGCGGAACAGCAGGTCTGCGGAGGCGCTCTTCACCCCCGTCAGGGATGCCGCTGCATCGAGCACGCTCGGCAGGGTGCGGGGCGAGGCGGGGGTATTGGAGGACTCGCTGGAAGCCCCGGAGCCCTCGCCGGGCACGGGGTCGCTGGGCATGAGAGCGCCGTCGAACAGCAGCCCGTGCACATCAGCCTGCAGGGCCGCCTCAATCGTCGCCGTAGACACCGGATCGCCCGGACCGATACCCGAAGGTAGTGCGCCATGCGGCTCGTCCTTTACACGGATGCGCTCCTGCAGAAGCACCTCCAAGAACTCGCCAGCCGACTCGGCAGCAGCTTCTTCGGGGTCCGCAGAACCCGCGGATCCGGCACGGAAACCGCCCTGCGCCACCGCCAGCACACGCATGCCAAAGAAACCCGTCGCCGCCAACTCAGCGGGCACACGCTCACCCGGATTCGAAGCGCGGAAATAATTCACCTGCGACTCCATGCGGTCCAGCGCAATCTGCGGGCTCAACCCCGCCTCGTAGGCGCAGAACACCGCACGGTCAGAGGGCGCAATCACCAGGCTTGGGTCGGCCTCAATCCGCGCGCGCAACAGGCGCACCTGTGCGCCGCGCACACGATACCAGCCCGGGGCGTCCTTAACCTCGGTGGGCTCCTTCATGGCGGCGGCGAGCGCCTCCAGGTCTGCGGGGGTGTTCAGAAGAGCATGCGCATGCTCCGCCGAAAGCACCTGTACCCGATCAAGATACGCGTAATCGCGGCTCGCCACCCACGCCGTCGGGCCGTCCTCCAGGCGGCGAATATGCTCACGCCAGAACGGGGCGCGCTCACGGCGGTGATAATTCGTCATGGACAGCAGCATCGCCGCCTCAAGCTCACCGGCACCCCAGCCGTGCTCCGCCGCGTGCTCTTCGAGGGAGGCGAGCTGGGCATCTAGCAGGCATTGCAGGCGGTACTGTTCGCTGTCGTTCTCCATGGCGGCGGGCACCCGGTACATGACCGGATGCTCTTCGGTTTCGGGGTCTTCGGCAGCGTCTGTAGTAGCGTCTTCGGTGACGAGTTCCGGGACTTCGGTCGCGAGGGCAAGAGATGCCGCTGTGTTCAGGCACGCCGGGCACTCGTCGCAGGTCAGAAAATAGGGGATGCGCTCGGCAAGTTCCGCCGGTTCTACACCCTCGTTCAGCGCCTGGGTGAGCAGCAGGAGGCGTTGCTCCTGCAGGCGAATCAGCGGCAGAATACGCGCCGAATCAACCCGGTGAGGTTGAGGAACGGGGGAGTGGTGCTCAGCGGGCTCCGATTCGGACTCCGCGCCGTACTTATCCGAGCCGTGCTCCAGATGAAGGTCGAGGCGCCTCGCATTCTCGGCATTCTTGGTGTTCTCGGCACTCTCGGTTGCACTAGCGGTCAGCAGGTGCGCCGCCAGGGCACCGCGCAACAGCGCCCGATGCGCCGCCTCACCCAGGTGCGGGGTGCAGACGATCCGGGCGGTATTGCTCTCGGCGGTGCTGTCCGCAACCGGGCAGTCGAGGCGGTCGAGCTCCACCGTGTAGGTCAGCCCCGCCGCGGAGGTCGCCACCAGGGGCAACGGGCGCGCTGTGCCGCCCGCATGCTCACCGCCGACCATTCCATCGCCGACCATTCCACCTTCGGCCAGCGCTCGCAGGCACTCGCGGTACGCCTCAAAGTCACTTTCACATTTTGGGGAATCTTTACAA
>CALGXU010000459.1 GCA_937935205.1 uncultured Rothia sp. | reverse complement strand
AGCCGCATGATGGATGTAGCCCTCACCCACAGCAACCTCGTTGACGCGGACGTGGTGCGTTGGCGCGGCGTACTGCCCGCCTCCACCCCCGGCCACCGCGACCGAGTCAAGGAATTCCGTGAACGCGCCAGCGAACTCGGAACCCTCAGCACCGTCGGCTCCTGGGCCGCCGGATCCGGCCTAGTCCTCACCGTCAAAGACACCTACGAGCAGATGGACCAGCTGATCTACCACGCCGCGCAGGACTGGGAAGGGGTCACCTCCCCGAAGGTCGCAACCGCCAAGTAAACGGCGCAGCGGCGGCAGAAGCTCAGCCAATAACTCAGCCCAGCCAGCAACTAGACCAAAAAAATTGAGAAAACGCGCAGCTACGGAAGCCGCGCCTCCAGCACAGCGAACCCTCGCTGAAGAAAGGAACACACAATGTCTCACGATCACGCAGCACACGGCCACGGCGGCGCACACGGTGCACAGGGTCAGGGCAGCTACACCCACCCCGGCCACGGCTACGGCGGTGCACCCAAGGGCTACGCAGTCCAGCACTCCGCAGCTGACGAAAACCGCCGCGGCCGCGAAGAAGGCGAAACCCTGCACTACGCCCTGTACACCGTGTTCGCACGCTCCGGCGCACGCCCCGCAGAGTCCAACACCGACGAGGCACGCGCCGAGTTTGAGAAGGTTGTTGAGCAGCTGGCCGCCGAGGGTGTGACCCTGCGCGGCATCTACGACGTCTCCGCAATGCGCGACAACGCAGACATCATGATCTGGACCCACGGCGCAACCCCCGAAAAGCTGCAGGCAGCAGTCCGCAAGATCCGCCGCACCGCACTCTTCGCAGGCACCACCATCGTCTGGTCCACCATGGGCGTACACCGCGAAGCAGAATTCACCCGCAACCACGCACCCGCCTACGCACGCGGCAAGGCACCCGAAGCATGGGTCTGCGTCTACCCCTTCGTACGCTCCTACGACTGGTACTACATGAACCCCGAACGCCGCGCAGAAATGCTCAAGAACCACGGCATGAAGGCAATCGACTTCCCGCAGATTCTGGCAAACACCGTCGCAACCTTCGGCATGAACGACTACGAGTGGGTCCTCGCCCTCGAAGCGCCCCAGCTCGTTGACCTCGTCGACATGATGCGCCACTTCCGCAACACCGAAGCACGCCTGCACGTACGCGAGGAAACCCCCTTCTACACCGGCCGCCGCATCGGCGCAGACGAAGTAGCAGAGGTTCTGGCGTGAGCCATCAGCCGAACAACGGCGTAACCCTCAACGGCACGCTCCTGCCGGACGACGTGGTATCTAACCGCACCGACCCGGCGAACACCGCCTCCAACGGCCCCGCCGCGCTCAACGAGCAGACCCTCGGCGACTACCGAAGCGAACGCAGCATCACCCGTGAACGTGCCGAAGAGGCGCGCCCCTACGACCTGGTGATTCTCTCCTCCTTCGGCGGCCCCGAGGGGCAGGAGGACGTCATCCCGTTCCTGCGCAACGTGACCGCTGGCCGCGGCATCCCGGATGAGCGCCTCGAAGAGGTCGCCACCCACTACCGCGCCAACGGCGGCGTCTCGCCCATTAACGAGCAGAACCGTGCCCTGCTCGCCGCACTGCAGCAGGCGCTTGCTGAGCGCGGCCCGCACATCCCGATCACCTGGGCGAACCGCAACTGGAAGCCCTACGTGAAGGACGTGCTCGCCGAAGCCTACGAGAACGGCCACCGCAACGTGCTCGTGCTGGCGACCAGCGCCTACCCCGGCTACTCGAGCTGCCGCCAGTACCGTGAAGACTACGGTGTGGCGATTGAACAGCTCGGCCTGGAAGGTCGCGTGCACGTGGGTAAGATTCGTCAGTTCTTTGACGTGCCCGGCTTCTCCCGCGCTTTCGCTGACGGGCTGAAGGACGGGCTCGCCACGGTGCGTGAGCAGCTTGCCGCACGCGATAGCGGTTCGCTCAACCCGCGCCTGCGGATTATGTTCTGCACCCACTCGGTGCCGACC
Organism: uncultured Rothia sp.; assembly: GCA_937935205.1. Lineage (GTDB taxonomy): Bacteria > Actinomycetota > Actinomycetes > Actinomycetales > Micrococcaceae > Rothia. Next base: position 4,671 of record CALGXU010000459.1, on the reverse strand, counting down.
TCCGCGGCGAACGAGGCAGGCCCGCGCGGCGTGAACTACGAGGGCGGCTCCGCCTACGTGGAGAAGCACCTGCAGGTTGCCCGCGCCGTGCTTTCGCTGGTTCGCGATGAGGCTCCGGAGCTTCTGCAGAACGTCGAGTGGGAGCTGGTGTACCAGTCCCGTTCCGGCCCGCCGTCCATGCCGTGGCTCGAACCGGACGTCAACGACGCCCTGGAGGCGCTACCCACCCCCGCCAACCCGTCGGAGGATGGCGAAGCACCCGTGGAAGGCGTCGTGCTGGTGCCCCTCGGCTTCGTCTCCGACCACATGGAAGTCAAGTGGGATTTGGACACCGAGGCGCTGGACACCTGCGAGCGCCTGGGCGTGGTCGCCGTGCGCACCCCCACCCCTGGCACGCATCCGGCGTACGTGGAGTCGCTGCGCCGCCTGATTGAGGAGCGCGTGGAGAACGGCGTTTCAGCCGACCTGCGCCCCGAACGTGAGAGCGTCCTCGCCCCGAGCGCGAGCGGTCAGTACGGCTGGTTCGACGAATGCGAGCCCGGCTGCTGCAAGCCCGGTCGTGGCGCGCCGAAGCCGGTTATCGCTGAGTACGCAGCCGGTGCAGCTGAGGACGCTACCTCTGAGAACGCACCCGCTGAAACCTCTGCCCGCCGCTCTGGTGGCTGCGGCTCCGGCGGATGCTGCTCCCACTAACACCACCCCTGTAGCTCCGGCTCGCCCCAACACCCCTTGACCGGGGTGTGCGGGCGGGTCGGAGCGCACGTGCACCTACACGTTGCCCCTGATGAGACAACAGACAAACACACAACGCACAGACAACGCCTACGGGCTATCACACACATCACCGAAAAGGAGAGATATGAGCCATCACGAGTACATCTTGGGCACCCGCGGGTCCGCTCTCGCCCTGACCCAAAGCCGTATCGCTGCTGAAACCGTCACCTCCCTCTACACCGAACACCAGGCACACCATGGCGCCGCAGATGCCGAGGTTGTGGACTTCACCCTGCGCACCGTCAAGACCGAAGGTGACGTGCTCACCGGACCCCTGGCGACCCTCGGCGGCACCGGCGTATTCGCGGCGGCACTGCGCCAGCGTCTGCTCGACGGTGAGAACGCCTCCGAAGAAAACCGCGTGGACATGGCAGTACACTCCCTCAAGGACCTGCCCTCCGCGCCCTGCCCGGGCCTGGTCATCGCCGCAACCCTCAAGCGTGAAGACCCCCGCGACGCCCTCGTAGCACGCGACGGCCTGACCCTCGACACCCTGCCCACCGGCTCCCGCGTGGGTACCGGCTCACCCCGCCGCGCCGCCCAGCTGCGCGCCCTGCGCCCCGACCTTGAAATCGTGGACATTCGCGGTAACGTGGGCACCCGCATCGGCCGCGTGAAGGGTCTTGAAGAGCACGCCGGCAAGCAGGTTGTGCTCCGCCAGAACGCTGAAACCTCCGAACGAGCCGACCACGGTGTAGGCACCGAACGCAGCGGCGACTGCGACGCCGTGGTGCTCGCCGTCTCCGGTCTTAAGCGCCTGGGCAAGGAAGAACTCATCACCGAGTACCTTGACCCCACCCGCATGCTACCCGCCCCCGGTCAGGGCGCGCTCGCCCTGGAAGTGCGCGAAAGCGAGTTCGAGAACCCGGACCCCGCCGCGCTTACCGACCCCGAGGTGGCACGCCCGGTCCGTGCCCTGGGCCGCGCCCTGATTGCCGCAAACCACTACGAAACCCGCCTCGCCGTCAGTGCCGAACGTGCCCTGCTACGCCGCCTCGAAGCCGGATGCGCCGCCCCCATCGGTGCGTACGCGCAGGTGGTTGAGGGCGACCTGGTGCTCAACGTCGTGGTGGCCTCCCCAGACGGCACCGACATGCTACGCCACACCTCGGCAACCGCCGAACTGGATGTGCCCGGCGCCGAACGCCTGGGCGTGCGCGTGGCGGAAGACCTGCTGCAGATGGGCGCCGCCGCACTGGCCGGATTGGACCTGATGTAGGCGTCATGTCTGCCTCGTGTTCTGAATCCCCGCAGGCTGATACTCGGCAGGTTGATGCCCCGCTTTCTGAATCACCGCGCACGGTTCTGCTGACCCGCTCCGCCGCCCAGGGCGCCGCCTTCGCACGCGCCCTCGCCGAGGAATGCGCACAGAACGGGCTGGGGGAGTGCCGGGTACTCTTCGCACCGCTGCAGCAGGCACGCACCGTCGAGCCCGGCGAAGACCACGCCGCCGCGCTGGAGGCGCTCGCCTCCGGTCAGTACGCGTGGGTGAGCTTCACGAGCGCCAACACGGTTCGCGCCTGCGCGCAGCTGTGGGGTGCAGAGTTTGCCCGCGCCTGCGCGAGCGGGGGAGTGCGCATCGCCTGCGTGGGTGCGGCGACCGCCCGCGCCGTGCACACCCTGCTGGGGCTGGGTACGGATTTTCAGCCGCAGGTGCAGAGCGCCGCCGGTATGCTCGCGGAGTTTGAACAGCCTGCGACTGATGCCGCCGCCGTGCTGGTTCTGGAAGGCTCCAACGCCCGCCCGACCCTGCGCGAAGGCCTCAAAAATCTGGGCTGGGACAGCCGCCGCTGCGTGCTCTACGACATGGTGCCCGCTGAGCAGGTGGCACCCGGCGAGCTGAGCCTCAGCACCGCCCGCGCGCTCGTGCAGGGGAACACCATAGATGCACCCGCGCCGGAAAGCCCCACCCAGGAAAACCCCGTACCGGATGTGCTGGTGGTGACCGCCCCCTCCCGCCTGCACGCCCTGCTGGACAGCGCACCCGCGCTAGCGCCTGAATCCGTGCCGCCTGAGTCCGTGCCGCCGGTGGTGGCGATTGGGGCGAGTACCGCCTCCGCATGCCGCGCCCTGAACCTGCGTTATGTGCAGGCCGATTCGCCCTCCCCGCAGGATTTGGCGCGCGCCGCCGTATCCCTGATTTAGGCGCATCCCTCATCTAGGCCTCATTAAGACGCCTCTAAGACCACATATTTTTATCGAGTTTTCAGGAGAGATCATGAACCTCACCCGCCGCCCGCGCCGCCTGCGCACCACCGCAGCCATGCGCTCCCTCGTCGCTGAAACCACCCTGCGTCCCGCGCAGCTGATTCAGGTGTTCTTCGTTCGCGACGGCATTACCGAGCCGCAGCCGATTCGTTCTATGCCCGGCCAGTATCAGCACACCCTGGAGAGCATCATCCCCGCCGTGCGCGAGGCCTACGAGGCGGGCATCCGCTGCATCGACCTGTTCGGTATTCCCCTCGACGAGGACAAGGACGAGATCGGTTCGACCGCCTGGGATCCGCAGGGCATCCTGAACCGCGCGATTGCCGTGTGCCGTGAGGAGTTCGGCGACGACCTGGTGGTCATGGCCGACACCTGCCTGGACGAGTTCACGAGCCACGGCCACTGCGGCGTGCTGGTTGATGACGGCCACGGCACGCTCGTGGTGGATAACGACCAGACCGTGGAGCTGTACTGCAAGATGGCGGTTTCGCAGGCTCGCGCGGGTGCGCACACCGTCTCGCCCTCGGGCATGATGGACGGCCAGATTGCGGCCATGCGCGCAGCCCTGGACGAGGCCGGTTTCGAGGACGTGTCGATTATGGCGTATTCGGCGAAGTACGCTTCGGCGTTCTTCGGTCCGTTCCGCGATGCGGTGGAGTCCAGCTTCACGGGTGACCGTAAGACCTATCAGCAGGATCCGGCGAACCGCCGCGAGTCGCTGCTGGAGGTGCGCGCTGACCTGGAGGAGGGCGCGGATATGGTGATGGTGAAGCCTGCCGGCAGCTACTTGGATATTGTGCGTGAGGTGGCGGAGTTTTCGCCGGTGCCGGTGGCGGCGTATCAGGTGTCGGGCGAGTACGCGATGATTGAGGCGGCCGCCGCGAACGGCTGGATTGATCGTAAGGCTGTGGTGTTGGAGTCGCTGCGTTCGATTCACCGCGCCGGTGCGGACGTCATCTTGACCTACTACGGTACGGAGGCGGCACGCTGGCTCCGCGAGCTGGACGCCTAACCCCTCCCTCCTTTTAGACGCTGAGAAGCCACATGTGTTTCGAAAAGCCACATCTTTGGTGGCTTCTCGAAACACATGTGGCTTTTCGCCGTTTATGCTAATTGGCCGCTAATCCACTGCCCGGAAGGAGGCGATACGCGCCGCCTTCTTCGTCAGCTCATTTGCCGGCTTGTACCCCAGCGTGAGGCAAATAGCGCGCCCCTCCACAAAATACAGGGGCAACTTCTCGCGGTCCGCCGGGGAATCCACATCCGCCCAGGACTCCTGCTCCAGATTGAACGCAATATGCGCCACCAAACAATCGATACGGTAATCCCCGAAGCCAAAAGTCTCCAGGGAACCGTTAGAGAAAGTGACGGCAAGACGCCAATCACTGGGCATCTGCTCATCAGGGTCTATATCCTCGGGATCGCCCGTGTACCAGGGGTAAACCTTGAACCGGTCAATATCGGAGTACTGGTAGACCCTGGGCGAACGGAAAATACGCCCGCGCTTCACCACGGTCGGCGTGAACCGATAGTACGAACGCACCGTACACCACAGGTACGGAATGGCTAGTGCGTAGACAACAAGAAACGCTATTGACGTCTTACCAATGTAGGTGGGCTCGTAACCGAGCAGCTCAGTGTTCGCGAGCGAATGAAGGTAGCAGAGCAGAAAGAAACCACCCACAGGAA
>CALGXU010000458.1 GCA_937935205.1 uncultured Rothia sp. | reverse complement strand
AAAGAAGCTTCCGCTCACGGGGGCTCTGCCCACGGGGGCGGGCGCCTCCAGTAGGGGCGTAAGCCCACTCGGGCAGAGCCTCAGAGCATGCTTGAGAACACGCTCGCGTAACGCCCTAGAGTCTGCCGCGCGTTCGCGCATGTTCTCAGAGTGGTCGCCTAGGAAGGGGTGCGATTCTGGACCGGCTTCGGCGCGCACGCATAGCGGGTTGTCGCACAAGTGAGTGACCATCTCGGCTGCTTCTACTGCGTCGCTGCCGAAGGTAAGGGTGGCGGCGTATCTGTGGGCTCGCCACATCTTCTCCCCTGCTTCTGATTCAGGGTCTTTGACCCAGAACCGCCCGTAGCCGTCGGCTCCAATAGCTCCAACCCACACACAGCAGGCGCCAGGTGCTGTTCCTTGCACTACTTTTGCCCAGAATCTACTACTAATATTGCTAACCATAACCATTTTCGCATGATTATAATCACATGTTTAGGAATCCCGGAAAACGTGTGGTAGCGTCCAGCGCCCCGGTAAAACGCGTCTAGCGCGCTTCGAGTAGCCCCTGAAGATGCAACAATCATCTACCCATGGTCAAACGTGCAACCCGTATCAGATAGTAAACGTATTACACCATCATCTATAATGGTGGTGTTGGTCGCACACCAAACGATACGGATGAGGCTCCATTGCGGCCAACGAAACCGGAATGGAGCCTCAATAAATTTTACAACTTGTAGTCCTGAAATCTGAGCTAACCTACCACAGCAGCTTCAGATGATGGACTACCCTACCAGGAAAGGAACGCCTATGGCACCTGACCCCAAGAACATTCTAGACACAGTGAAATTCATCGCCGACATCCTCGGCGACATGAAGAGTCTCCTCGAGAGCATGAAGTGGTTCTTGCTTTGGTTGTCACCCTTCATGAATCAACTCTGGGTTTCCTTCTACATCCGCTGGGTACTCCTACCCGAGCTTGCCCCGCAGTCTTACCCTAAAACTGCGCGGGCCTACAAGATTGGAAGGTTGCTCTTCAAAGGTTACACGGTCTATCGCACTATTCGTACGATTATCCTCCTGCTCAGTTTCCTTCTTTAGGTGGTTATTCGCCTGCGCTGTACAGACTAACAAAGTTGTTATGGCACAACTTTATGGTCTAATACTCGCATAATTGAGCTTACAATGCAAGCCTCATGGAGTGCTGCCTGTCACATCCAGGTCTTTTATGAAGGGTTTTCAGGGTCCCTTTGAACCCTATTACGGGGCGCCCAGCTTAACAGCTGCGCGCCCCGTAACCATAGCCGCCGGGCATAAAAATATCTTGGCATAAAGTATCCCCCGCACCTATTCGGATGCGGGGGATACTTTTATACCCAGCCTGCTGATCTAGTCAGCCAAGCTGTTAGTTAGTGCCGATGCTCCAGGTGATGTTGGAGTCGGTACGAACCTGCAGGTAGCTCTTGTTGCTCTGAACCCACTGTATGTTGCTCTTCACGGTCGGGATGGTCGAGGAGAAGAACGGGTCGTTCTTGGTCGCGTTCAGAACGGTGAAGCCGCGGGTGGTCGGGCCGCTGGTCTGGAACTCCATGGTTGCCTCGGTGCCTTCGTAGGTGAAAGCGTAGTAGTTCATGGTGCTCTGGAACTTCTCACCCTTCTTGTAGTTGGGTGCGGAGTCTGCA